>JAFAHQ010000172.1 GCA_019237135.1 Alphaproteobacteria bacterium | reverse complement strand
CTGCGCTGGCTCGAGGACAACGGTCAGGTCAGCGTCTTCCGCATGCCGTCAAACTACAGCAACGGTAACACATTCGACTTCCAGGGCCGGCAGATTTCCTGCGAGCATCTGTCGCGCCGCGTGGTGCGGTACGAGCTCGACGGCTCGGCGACGGTGATCGCGGATTCCTACAATGGCAAACGACTCAACTCTCCCAACGACGTCGTCCCCCACCCGGATGGCAGCATTTGGTTCACCGATCCGCCCTATGGCGGCCAGCTCTACGAAGGCGAGCCCGACGCGCCAGGTGGTCCAAGCAATGCGGCGGGGAAGCTCAATCCGCGGCTCGGCCGACCGGCGGGCTTCACCGGAGGGAAACGCGAACTGCCTACCAACGTCTACCGCGCCGACCCCAGCGGGCGGCTCGACGTCGTCGTCACCGAGGACCAGGTCCCCGATCCGAACGGACTGCTCTTTTCACCCGACTACAAAAAGCTCTACGTCATCAGCACCGGCAAGGGCCCGGGGGACACGGGGCCGGGCGGCAAGGGCGACATGCACGTTTTCGATGTCGGCTCCGACAACAAGCTTTCCAATCAGAAGGTCTTCACCGACTTCATGGTTGACGGGGTCAAATGCGGGCCGGACGGCGCACGGTGCGACGTCGACGGCAATCTGTGGTGTTCGAGCAATGCCGGCCGCACGGTTGGCTATAGCGGGGTTACCGTATGGACCCCCGAGGGCAAGCTGATCGGCCGTATTCGCTTACCGGAGGTCACTGCCAATGTGTGCTTTGGCGGTCCCAAGCGTAATCGGCTGTTCATGGCTGCCAGCCAATCGCTCTATGCAGTTTATGTCAGCACGCAAGGGGCGAGCCCGGGTTAACCGGCAGCGGCCGTGCACCAAGGCGGTCGCCGAATTTTCCCGCAAATGGAATTTTCCGCGACGCGAGCCCGTTTTGTGCGTTCAGACGAGAAGCGCCGAAATAGTAATTATGGCACCATTTTGAATATTGAGGCTTAATATTGAGCAGAACTCAAAAAATTATAATGCCTTAACTACAAAAATTTCTCAGCTCAATGGAAGCGAACGCCCGGTAATCCGTTCTGGGCGTGACGGCGAACACGCCGCCTTTATTAGGAGCAATCGATGTTAAAGCTTTCGCACCTGCCTGTTGGCTTGCTGGCGTTGACCGTCGCTGCGCCGGTTTTCGCTCAGCCGGCGACGACAACGACCAACCCCACCCCGCCCTCAGGCGCAATGGCGCCGGCGATGCCCGCCGCGCCGAAAGCCCCAGACTCCGCATCGCGCAGCACCGCAATCGCACCGAAGACGGATCCGGTCGACATCAACACCGCGACCGCTGCCGAACTAAAGGGGCTGCCTGGTCTCAGCGACGCTGATTCTACGAAAATAATCCAAGGCCGCCCGTACACCGACAAGAACCAGCTCGTCTCGCGGCACGTGGTTTCCGAAGCGACGTACGACAAAATCAAGGATCACGTGGTCGCCAAGCAGCCGAAGTCATAAAGCTGTAATCGGGGGACCGCGGCGCCAGCCGCGGTTTCCCAATTCTATTTGCCGGTGGTCAGGCCGCGCTGCTCGAGTAGCGCGTCGATCTTCGGGTCGCGGCCACGAAACGCCCGATAGAGCTCCATCGGGTCGCGTGTATCTCCGGCGCTGTAGATGATTTTGAGACGCGCGGCGAGCTCGGGATCCAAGACATCCCCGGCTTCGCTAAAAGCGGCAAAGCCGTCGGCCTCCAGCACCTCCGCCCATAGATAGGCGTAGTATCCGGCGGCATAGCCGCCACCGGCGAACAAATGCTGGAAATGCGTCGGGCGATGACGCAGCCCAACCTCCCTCGGCATGCCGATCCGGTGGAGAAACTCGCTCTCGTATTGCGCGAGATCCAATGTCTGCGGCGAGGATTCGCAATGGAGCTCGATGTCGAAGAGCGCCGAGCCGGTGTACTCCACGGTCGCGAAGCCCTGGTTGAAATTTCGTGCCGCGAGCAGCCCGCGCAGTAGTGCTTCCGGGATCGGTTTTCCAGTCTCGTAGTGTCGCGCGTAGTTCCGCAATGTCTCCGGCGCCGACATCCAGTGCTCGAAGATCTGCGACGGAAACTCGACGAAATCGCGGCGGACCGCAGTACCGGATTGCGAGCGGTAACGCACGTGGCTCAACAGACTGTGCAGCCCGTGGCCGAATTCGTGAAACAAGGTTTCGGCGTCGTCGAAGCTCAACAATGTCGGCTCGCCTTTAGCAAAATTGTTGTTGTTGACGACGATTGGGGTGATAGAGCCGTCGAGCGTTTCCTGGTCGCGGTAGCGGCTCGACCATGCGCCCGAGCGCTTGCCGGGGCGGGCGAAATTGTCGTGCAGGAACAGGCCGACATGACCCCCGGCACTGTCGCGCACTTCCCAGACCCGCACATCCGGATGATAGACAGGCAGATCACTGCGTTCAGTGAACGTGACGCCGAACAGCCGACGGGCGGTGTCGAACGCCGCTTGCACCATATTGTCGAGGACGAAGTATGGCTTTACCTCGGCTTCGTCGAGGTCGTATTCGGTCTGCCGGACCTTCTCGGCGTAGTAGCGCCAGTCCCATGGCTCAATCGGCTCGTTCAATCCTTCGGCACGCGCGACGCTCTCGAGCTTTGCCAGCTCGACGCGGGCCTTGCCCTTGGCCGGCTCCCAGACCTGAAGCAGCAGGTTTTCCACCGCGTCGGCGGTCTTGGCCATCGAATCGTCGAGCCGGTAGGCGGCAAAATTATCGTAGCCGAGCAGCCGCGCCTGCTCGGCGCGCAAGGCCACGATCTCGCGAATGAGCGGAACGTTGTTGTTGGCGCCCTCATGAGCGCCGCGCGCGGTCCACGCCTCCCACAATGTGCGGCGCAAGTCGCGGCGCGAGGAGAATGTCAGAAACGGCTCGGCGCAGGACCGCGCGAGAGTTATGACCCAGCGCCCCTCGATCCCACGTTCTGCAGCCGCCTGCGCTGCGGCGGCGCGGGTAAAGTCAGGGAGCCCGTCGAGGTCGGTCTCGTCGAGCACCAGCTGCCAATCCCGCTCGTCGTGCAGCACATTCTGCCCAAAGAGCGTGTGCAGAATGGCCAACCGCTCAGCGATCGCCGCCATTCGCGCTTTCTGTTCAGGGCGCAGCAATGCGCCGCTGCGCACCAGACGCAAATGCCAGCGCTTGAGAAGCCGCAGCTGGTCCGCATCCAGCCGGAGCGTCTCACTTCGCGCATAAAGATCGGCGACCCGCCCGAATAAATCTTCATCGAGGGCAATTTGCATTTGATGCTGGGCGAGCTTCGGCGCGTAGTCGCGGGCGATCGCTTCGAGCGCCTCGCTGCTAGTGCTCGAATCGAGGTTGAAGAACACCCGGCTCACCCGGTCGAGCAGACGGCCGCTCCGCTCCAGCGCCTCGACCGTATTGGCAAAAGTCGCAGGTGCGGCCGAGCCGGTAATCGCGGCGATCTCGCCATTATGTTCGGCCATTGCTGTGTCAAGGGCCGGGGGAAAATGCTCGGGGCGAATGCGATCGAACGGCGGCAACCCAAACGGTGTGGTCCAGCTCTCGAAAAAAGGGTTGTCGGTCATTCGACTTCCTCGGACGGATTTTCTCGATCATAGCGTATGATCATGATCGGGTCGCGCCCCGAGGACCGGGCGCCAATGGCGGTCGTTTGACGGAAACGGGATTGGATAATGGCGAATGTCGTGACGTTTCAGCCCGGCGGCTACCGCTTTATCGAGCATGCGTTCCAGTATTCAGGCGGTGTTGCCGCAGAGCCGGGCTTCGCGATCGAGCGGGTGCGGCTTGCCCGAATGCTGCCGCTAGCCGAGGGGTTTGACGCAGTCGAAGCCCACTTGCAGCGGCTCGGCCGTCCGCCCGGCGCATTCTGCGCCTGCGAGCTGCGCTCACCGGTCCAGTTCACCGATGCCGGGTTCGTGGCTTTCAACCGGATTTACGTCCAACGGCTGGAGAGCTGGGGAATTTTCCGTGAGGAGGTCAACCCGGTGGCGCGCTCGAATGTGTGCCCGGAGATCGGTCCGCCGGCGACGCCGTCACTCTATGCCTTCTGCTACACGGTACCGGCTGAGGCGGGCTATGCCAGAACCGATTTCGTCGCCGCAGGCAGCGGCGAGGCCGACGGCGTTTCGGGCCCCTACGCCGAGCGGATCATTCGTTACGGCGACACCTCTGCCGACGGGCTGCGCGAGAAGGCGCGCTTCGTGCTCGGCGTCATGGAGCGGCGAATGGCGGCCCTCGGCTGCGCGTGGGGCGATGTGACCGCGACCCAGCTCTACACCGTCTTCGACATCTACCCCGCGCTCGCCGAGGAGTTTGTGCAGCGCGGCGCGACCGCACCCGGCCTCACCTGGCATTACGCCCGGCCGCCGGTCCTAGGCCTCGACGTCGAGGTCGATGTCCGCGGCGTCAGCCGCGAGACCGTGCAGTGGTAATCTTTGGATCGGTTGAACGCAGTGAAACCCGCACGAACTCGCTCTGGGCCAGCGCTACAAGACCCTGCGTATCACTCAGAACAAAGACGTCCATTTGAGACTCGTCTCACGAACTACCATGCCTCGCGGCCGCGTTCGGGACGGCCGAGCGG
>JAFAHQ010000013.1 GCA_019237135.1 Alphaproteobacteria bacterium | reverse complement strand
GCGCATCGCAAACAGCTTTGTGATCTCGCGCAATACGGCCTTCACCTACCGGAACAAGCCGGTCGACACAAAGCAGATCGGCCGCGAGCTGGGCGTGCGCTATGTGCTGGAAGGCAGCGTGCGGCGGTCGGCCAACAAGGTCCGGGTTAACGCCCAGCTGATCGACGCCGAAACCGATGCGCATCTGTGGGCCGAGCAGTTCGACGGCGATATCGGCGATCTGTTCGCGCTGCAAAACGAGATCACCAGCCGGATTGCCATTGCCCTCAACCTCGAGCTGACCAGCAGGGAGGCCACCCGGTCGACCGAGCAGCCCGATGCGCTCGATTACCTCCTGCGAGGTCGCGCCGCGTATTGGGATTGGCAGGGGCCGCCGCCCTCGCGTGATCGCTTGGCGGAAACGACAAGGCTCTTCGAGCGGGCGCTGGCGCTCGATCCGCGATCTGTCGAGGCGAAAAGCTGGGTGGCGCTGATGCTCTATTTCCAGGAAGGAAGTGGATGGAGCGAATCACCAGCAGCTGATTTGCAGCGGGCGGATGAGCTTGTCGGGCGAGCCCTGGAGGCATCGCCGCGTGACTGGTTCGCACATCACGTCAAAGGCGGCCTGCTGCTGCGCTCTGAAGGCCGATGTGATGAGGCAATTCCCGAATACGAGACAGCGCTGGCGCTCAATCCAAACTGGTTGAACTCGTTGAACCAACTCGCCTGGTGCAAAATCATGACCGGTTCGATCGAGGACGCCATCCCGCTCGTGGAGCAAGCGATCCGGCTCAGCCCTCGCGATCCTCTGATCCGCCCTTTTTATACCAACATGGGCATCGCGCATCTGCTGCAATCGCACACCGATGAGGCGATCCGCTGTTTCGAAAAGGCGCGTGGCATGGCATCCGGCTGGCCTTATAGCTTTCTCGCCGCCATTTATGGGCTCAGAGGCGAGACCGACAAAGCCGCCGCCAACCTTGCCGAAGCGCGGAGGCTGTTCCCCGACGGTCGCTATTCGAGTATCGCCCGCCGGAAGGCGCAGGGAATGTATTCAATACGCGGATATTGGGGGGTACCAAAGGTCGCAGCCTTATTCGAGGCCACCTATTTCGCCGGCCTGCGCAATGCCGGCATGCCGGAGGAGTGAACGCTGACGGGCGTTTCTACAGCGCGTGCGGGTCGGGGATCGGGTCGAGCGGCCAAATTGGGCGGCGAACCCGGGTGAAGAGCTCGGGGGTGTAGATTTCCGAGCACAGCGCACCGGTGTCGACGAGCACGACCTCGCGGGCGATCGGCTCGAAGGCGGCGCGGAAATGCTGCATCGACTTGACCGCCACAGTGCGATAGCGGGTCGGGTCGACACCAAGTGAGGTGAACTGGGCGAGATCGGTTGCCTGGCCGTTGTTGGTGATCACGATGACGTCGATGCCGTCGACGCGAAACACCATCGAAGGCCCGTAATTTCGCTCGACCCCGCCGCCCATCGGGCCGTAGGCGATGAACCGGCCATTGGTCAGGCATACGACCTCGCCATGCAAGGCGAGCGGCAGGCCGCCCATTGCCGGGTCGGTCTTGCCGCCCAACGCAAGCGTGGTCTTGGCCCCGATCCCGGCGCGCATCCCCTGCAGCACCGCCTCGGGGTCGCAGATCGCGTGGAAAGCGACGCTTTCGGCCCCGGCTTCGACAAGGCCTTTCAGAAACGCCGTTGCGTCGCCATAGCCGCCACCGCCCGGATTGTCGGTGTAGTCGGCGACGACGAGTGGCTTCTCGCCGGGAACCCCGCGGCGAGCCAGCGCCACCGCTTCGGCGACCGACAGCAATTTGACCGTCGTGAAATCGCGTGTCGCCCAGGCGTAATCCATAAATTCTTCGGCGATCGTCTGGCCCTGCGGGCTGCCGCCGTCCACAGTGACCGTCACCGAAGGGCCGACATCACGGATATTGGCTCGGCTGAAGCCGGCGCAGATGCTGACGACCAGCGCACCTCCGCTCTGCTCCAGTGCTTCGCCGCGGGAAATCAGCTCGGCCATCGGGCCTTGCTGCGTGCGGCCGTGATCGAGCCCGTAAAGCATCGGCCGGCGGGCAATCACGGTCTTCGGCCGTATCTCGCCGCGCATTGCCCGCTGTAATAATTCCGCACCCTGCCAAGCGCGCTCGTACTGGTCGATATGCGGGTAGGTACGATAGGCGATCAGGGCGCTCGCATTGTCTGCCATTGCCCGCGTCACGTTGGCGTGCAGATCGAGGGTGACGACCACGGGCGCCTCGGGCCCAATCCGTTTACGCAATCGCGCCAAGAATTCGCCTTCAGCGTCCTCGTGGCTCTCGCTGACCATCGCGCCGTGGAGGTGCAACAGCACGCCGTCTATCGGGCCCTTCGCGTCGACTGCACCGAGGATCATCCCGGTGATCTGCTCGAACGCGTCATCGGAGACGGTCCCCGAGGGATTGGGGTTGGCGGAGACCGGATGAAGCAGGGTCCAGTCGAACTTGTCGGCCGCCTCGAAGGTCGCGCCAAGGGCCGAGCGCGTGCCGCGAAAGGCGACCGGGATCTCGTTCTCGAGATGGAAGTCGCGGCGGCGAATGTTGGCTATGTCGGTCGGCACGCGGCTGAAAGTGTTGGTCTCGTGCATAAAACGAGCGGTCAGAACGCGTGGCACGGGTCACCTCTGTGAAAAACCCTTTGACGTGAGAGCTACGTCGTTTCCGCCCTATTCCGAGGCCGCGTTCTCGACAACCGGCGAGGACGAGCGCCAGCGGCCGCGCCGGTGCGTCGCCGGCTCTAGGGTCTCTGCGATTAGCGAATTGATCGTCACCTGCATCGCCGCGGTTTCAGCCTTGACGATCCGGTCCATTGCCGGCGCCACCTGCCTTTGCCACGGGGCCGAGACCTGATTCGTCCAGCGGCCGGCGACGGGCAAGTGCAGCGCCTCGTAAAGATCGTGCAGGGTAGCGCTCTCCGGGCTCCAGGCGAGCACCCAGCGGCCCGACTGGGTGTGTGCCGCAAAACCGGCCTCAGCGAGAGGCTTGATGTGCTCGTCGATCACCGTCGTCGCTACGCCGAGCTCCTCAGCGAGCGCAGGCGTCGATGTCTTCTCGCCGCGCCGCTGCGCCCGAGCCAATGCCGCGATTAATGCCAGGCTCAGACCGAGCTGTACTCCGCCAGCAGGAACCTTGCCCGTCCGTCCGTCGATCCGCCAGTTCGGCAAGGCGGCGGCGACGACAGCGCCGAGCAGCACCGCCATCCATGAGATATACATCCAGAACAGGAAGATCGGGATGACGGCGAGCGCGCCATAGACTGTGCTGTAGAAGGAGGTGGCGCTGATATAGATCGAGAACCCGACCTTCAGGATCTCGATCGTCAAGGCCGCGATCACCGCGCCGATCGCGCCGTCCCGCCAGCGCACCGCGCAATTCGGGATTAGGCCATAAAGCAAAGTCAGAGCGACAAATTCGAGCACGGCCGGCACGGCACGCGCGAGCCCGTGCAGCCAGCTGCTCGCGAGCCATGTCAAGGCTTCCTGGCCAAAGCCGGCTTGGCGCGCGGCGATCTCGAAGTAGGTCGAGAGAGACAGGCTCACTCCGATCAGCAGCGGGCCGAGTGTTATCAATGTCCAATAGGCCAGGAGGCGTTGCACCCAGGGACGTGGTGCGGTAACGCGCCAAATCAGGTTGAGCTGATCCTCCACCGTGACCAGCAGCAGGATGCCGGTCGCAAGGATCCCGGCAGCGCCGATCGCGGTGGTCTGTGTCGCCGAATCGGCAAAGGTGCCGAACCACCACGCCGCCTGCGCGCCGATCGACGGTACGAAATTTTCTAACACCAGCCTCAGAAGCTGTTCACGCACAGGTGCAAAGATCGGGAAGCTCGACAGGGAGCCGAGTGCAATGACCGCCAGCGGCACCAGCGAAACGAGTGTTGTATAGCTGAGCGCACCGGATGCCGCAAAGCAGCCGTCCGCATTGAATCGGCGCAAAGAATAGAGCGCAAAGGCGAGCGCCGTCGCCACGATGTGTCGCAGCCTTCCACCCCGTCGGGTTGAGCGGCTCTCTGACTCCGCGGTCGTCATCGAGGAAACCTTAGGTGCCTCTTTGTTGGTAAACAAGGAGTCGGGAGCGATGTCCCGCCGGGGAGACCCTGATTGGCCCCCTCGCGTTCCTTCGTGTAGGATGCACGAGACCGCGAGGAAGTGGGGAAGACGATGCCGCTGATGGCGGGTAAGCAGGGGCTCATCATGGGTGTCGCCAACGAGCGCTCGCTCGGCTGGGGCATCGCCAAGACATTGCGCGCGCATGGTGCGACGCTTGCTTTCACTTATCAAGGAGAGGCGCTGGGCAAGCGCGTGCGGCCGCTTGCCGAAAGCCTCGACAGCGATTTCGTCCTCGACGCCGACGTCACTTCAGAAGAGAGCGTCGATGCGGTCTTCGCGGCGTTGACCCGGCGCTGGGGGCGGCTAGATTTCCTGGTGCATTCGATCGGTGCCACCGACCCAAACGCACTGCGCGGCAAGTATGTCGACACGGCGCGCGACAATTTCCTGCGCACGCTCGACATCTCATGCTTTTCATTCACCGACCTGTGCCGGCGTGCGGTCCCGCTGATGCCGCAGGGCGGCAGCATGTTGACCCTGACCTATGCCGGCGCCGAGCGGGTCATGCCGAACTACAACGTGATGGGGGTTGCCAAAGCGGCGCTCGAGGCAAGCGTCAAATACCTCGCGGTCGATCTCGGCGGCTACAACATTCGCGTCAACGCGATCTCGGCCGGACCAATCAGGACGCTTGCCTCGTCCGGGATCGGCGATTTTCGCTATATTCTCAAATGGAACCAGCTCAATTCTCCGTTGCAGCGCAACACTACGATCGAGGACGTCGGAGGCGCAGGCGTCTACTTGCTGAGCGACTTGGCGGCCGGGGTTACCGGCGAGATCCACCATGTCGATAGCGGCTACCATGTCGTTGGCATGAAGCGGGTGGACGCCCCTGACATTTCGGTCGTGTGATGGCGGGCAACTCGTTCGGCACCCTGTTCCGGTTTACGACTTGGGGCGAGAGCCACGGGCCGGCGATCGGCGTCGTGGTCGACGGGGTGCCGCCGCGCTTATCGCTCACCGAGCCCGACATCCAGCAGTGGCTCGACAAGCGCAAGCCCGGCCAATCGCGCTACACTACCCAACGCCAGGAAGAGGATCTGGTGCGGATCCTCAGTGGCGTGTTCGATGGGGTGACGACCGGCACTCCGATCCAGCTGATGATCGAGAACAGCGACCAGCGGCCGCGGGACTATCGCAACATCGCCGATCGCTTCCGTCCGGGCCACGCCGACTACACGTATTGGAAAAAATATGGGGTGCGCGACTATCGGGGAGGCGGCCGCGCCTCGGCCCGTGAGACCGCTTCGCGCGTCGCAGCGGGGGCGATAGCCCGCAAGATCCTCGGTCCGGGCGTGAGGATCCGCGGCGCGCTCGTGCAGATAGGTCCGCATCCGATCGATCGCAGCGCCTGGGATTGGCGCGCCATCGAAGACAACCCGTTTTGGTGCCCGGATGCCGCTATGGCATTGCGCTGGGCCGACTATCTAGACACCGTCCGCAAAGCAGGTTCCTCGGCCGGCGCCGTCATCGAAATCGTCGCGAGCGGCGTTCCGCCAGGGCTCGGAGAGCCTGTCTATGACAAGCTCGACGGCGATCTCGCCCGCGCCCTTATGACGATCAATGCGGTCAAGGGGGTCGAGATCGGCAGCGGATTTTCTGCGGCCGTGCTCAAAGGCGAGGACAACGCCGACGAAATGCGGATGGACGGCGATAAAGTCGTCTTTCTGTCGAACAATGCCGGCGGCATCCTCGGCGGGATCTCGACGGGCCAGGACATCGTCGCCCGCTTTGCGGTCAAGCCGACGAGCTCGATCCTAAATCCGCTGCGTACTGTCGATGTCGACGGTAACGAGGTCGAAATCGCGACCCATGGTCGGCACGATCCGTGCGTCGGCATCCGCGCCGTTCCGGTCGGCGAGGCGATGGTGGCGTGCGTGCTCGCCGACCATCTGTTGCGCCATCGCGCGCTGACCGGAGGCATCTGACGGCATGCGCCGTGTCGTGGTCGGCTTTTTTGCCGTTATCGGCTTTCTGACCGTATTGCTCGCCGGCGGCGCGGTCCTGCTGATCGGCGGATTGAAGCCGAAGGTGACCCCGCTCGCCGACAACATCATACTGAGCGTCGACCTCAACCAAGGGCTGGCGGAAGGTCCGCGCCAGGACCGCCTGTTGCGGCTGCTGGTCGGCGCCGAGCCGAGCTTGCGCGATGTCCTCGACGGGATCGAGACCGCCTCAAGCGATCCGCGCGTCAAAGTGCTTCTTGCGCGAGTCGGCGAAGACGAGCTCGGTCTCGGCAAAATTCAGGAATTGCGTGACGCGATCGCTGCGTTTCGGGCGAAAGGCAAGTTCGCTGTTGCGTTTGCCGACAGCTTTGGCGAGTTCGGCCCCGGGACACGGCCCTATTATCTCGCCACGGCGTTCGATGAGATCTGGCTGCAGCCGATGGGCAACGTCGGCCTGACAGGCCTTTATGCCGAGATCCCGTTCTTCAAAGGCACGCTCGATCTTCTTGGGATCGCCCCGGAATTCGACCATCGCGAAGAATTCAAGACCGCGATGAATAGTCTGACCGAAACCAAAATGACCCCGCCGCATCGCGAGGAGGTCGATGCACTGCTCGCCTCGATCGCCGGGCAAATCATCCATGGGATTGCGGAAAGCCGCAAATTGCAGGAGGTCGAGATCCGCGAGGCGATCGATCGCGGTCCCCTCCTTGCTGACGAAGCACGCCAGGCGAAGCTCGTCGATCGCCTGGGTTATCGCGACGAAGTCATCGCCCATGCCCGTTCACGCGCCGGGTCTGGTGCCGAGCTGACCGGCCTGACGACCTACCTCGAACGCGCCGGGCGACCGCATCGCGAGGGTACAACAATCGCGCTGATTTATGGCTCCGGCCTGATCCAGCGCAGCGCAAGCTCGACCAATCCGCTGACCGAAGCGAATGTGATGGCGGCGAATGAGATCAGCCGCGCCTTTCGCGCCGCGGTGCGCGATGCTGCGGTACGCGCGATCATCTTTCGTATCGACAGTCCGGGCGGCTCGGTCGTCGCCTCAGAGGCTATCTGGCGCGAGGTCGCCTTCGCGCGCGAGCGCGGCAAGCCGGTTATCGTGTCGATGGGCGACGTTGCCGGCTCGGGCGGTTATTATGTGGCCGCCGCAGCCGACAAGATCGTCGCCGAGCCCGCGACGTTGACCGGCTCGATCGGTGTTCTCGCCGGCAAGCTCGTGGTGTCCGATCTATTCCGGAAGCTCGGCTTGTCGACGGATTCCGCGCAAATCGGCGCCAATGCGGCGATGTACAGCAGCACTTCCGACTTCTCGGCTCGCGCGCACAGCCGTCTCGAGGCGTTCCTCGACGAGACCTACCGGGGCTTCAAGGATCACGTCGCCTCCGGACGGCACATGACGCAAGAGGAGGTCGAAGAGGTCGCCAAGGGCCGGGTCTGGTCGGGTGAGGACGCCAAGGCGCGTGGGCTCGTCGATGAGCTCGGCGGCAACGCCGTCGCACTCCGCCTCGCCAAAGAAGCGGCCAAACTGGCGCCCGACGCGGCGGTCAAGCTCACCGTTTTCCCGCGCGAGAGGGAAGCATTCGAAGTCATCTTTGACCGGCTGTTCGGCGAGGAGCGTGACGACGATGAGCGCGGCGTGAGTTCTGGGTCGATCGAGCGCTCGCTGAGAGCCGCCGAACCGCTGTTGCAGCCCCTCCAAACGCTGTTCGACACTGGCGTGCTGACCATGCCGGCGATCGGGCCAGTAAGATAGTAGGCCCGGTACTACTGCTTCGGGTTCAGCATCCGCCTGCTTTCCGGCATTTGACCATGCGCAAGGGCGTATAGGTCAGGGCAAGCGAGCCGTCCTGTTTGACGACCCGGACTCGTGTGCGTACGAGACCGCGATCGGGACGGCTCCGGCTGAGCCGGGCTTCGATGATTTCGCATTCGGCATGGACCGTGTCGCCGGCGAAGACTGGGTTCTCGACATTGAGCTCCATGTGCAGGAAAGCCAATCCGGTGTGCTGCATTGTCGACTGCACCAGGAGTCCCTCGGCAAAGGCATAGACGAGTGCCGCCGGCGCAAGCCGCTGCTTGGTGCCACGGTCATGCGCCAGGAATTCTAGGTTGGTGAACAACATCTCGACCATGCCGGTGGAGTTGACGAAGTTGGTGATGTCAGCCTCGGTGACCGTGCGCCCGATGGTCTTGAACCGCCGGCCGACCGGCAAATCCTCAAAGCAGAAGCCGAGCCCCACCGTTTCCACGCCGTCATTCCCCATCGGCTACCGAGCCGACCCCATCGGGCCGGTCGGCCACAGTGCCGCCATCTCGGCCGGCTCGAGCCAATCGGCGAGTATCGATTCGGCCTCTTCGAGGCCACTCGGTGGTTGCGGCGGGATCGGCAAATCCGGAACGGTTCGGCTGAAGCGCGGCGCCGGCGCGGGCTGGACGATCCCATCGATCTCGATGTAGGTCCGGCGTGCCGCATTATGTGGGTGCTGCGGTGCTTCGTCGGTCGTCAGAACCGGGGCAAAGCACGCGTCGGTCCCTTCGAGCAGCGCGCACCATTCGTCTCGCGTTCTGGTCTTGAATAATGCCGCCAGTCGCGCCTTCGCTTCGGGCCAGTGGTCGCGGTCCAATTGCGGCGGCAATGTCGCCGGGTCGATGTCAAGACGCCGCAGCAATTCGGCGTAGAACTTGCCCTCGATTGAGGCGACCGAGATCCAGTGCCCGTCTGAGCATTCGTAGACCTCGTAGAAATGGGCGCCGGTATCGAGAACGTTGGTGCCACGTTCGTGGGTTGCCAGACCGGCCGCGACCATCCCATAGAAAGCCGTCATCAGCGATGCCGCGCCGTCGACCATCGCCGCATCGACAACCTGACCCCGGCCCGAGCGTCGCGCTTCGAGAATGCCGCAGACCACACCGAAGGCGAGATAAAGCGCACCGCCGCCGAAATCCCCGATCAGGTTCAGCGGCGGCGTCGGGGCCTGGCCGCGACGACCGAAAGCATGCACCGCGCCGGCGAGCGCGATGTAATTGAGGTCGTGCCCCGCGGCCTGCGAGAGCGGTCCCTCCTGGCCCCAGCCGGTGACCCGACCATAGACCAGGCGGGGATTGCGCGCGAGGCAATCCTCGGGGCCGAGACCAAGTCGCTCGGTCACGCCCGGACGAAACCCCTCGATCAGTGCGTCAGCTCGTTCGACCAGGCGCAATGCGAGCGCCTTCCCGTCCGGTTGTTTGAGGTCGAGCGCCAGACATCGCCTGCCCCGCAGCAGGAGGTCAAAACGCAATGGGCGCGCGACGCCGAGTTCGCTCGGTTCCGGCCGATCGATGCGCAACACATTCGCACCAAGATCGGCGAGCAGCATCGCGCACATCGGCCCGGGGCCGATGCCCGTGAATTCCACGACTTTGATGCCGGCCAACGGTCCCATCGGGCGCCTCCCGTTTCGTGAGTTTGAACGTGCGTGGTATTGAACGACGGGTCAAGCCGGCACCGCGATCCAGAGGAGGCGCCAAAGAAATGTCCGGACCGCTCGCAGGCATCCGCGTTGTTGATCTGACGAGCGTGCTATTGGGCCCGCTGGCGACGCAAATCCTCGGCGACATGGGAGCGGACGTCATCAAGGTCGAGCCGCCGGGAGGCGACCCCATTCGTGCGCTCGGCCCGTCGCGGCACCCCGGCATGGGCGCCTATTTTCTCAACATCAACCGCAACAAGAAGAGCGTAATACTGGACCTGAAACGGCCGGCGGCGCGCGAGGCGCTCTTGAAGCTGATCGAGACTGCCGAAGTATTCGTCCATAATATGCGGCTCGCAGCCGCCGAGCGGCTCGGCCTCGATTACCGGGCGGTCGCCCAGCGCAATCCGCGCATCGTCTATGCCGCGGCCACCGGTTTTCACAAGGATGGAGCCTACCGCGACCGCCCCTCTTTCGACGATGTGATCCAGGGCGAGAGCGGTCTCGCCGCGCTCAACGGTGGTGTCGGGGGCGAGCCGCGCTACGTGCCGATGGCGGTGTGCGACAAAATCTGCGGCTATGTGCTCGCATCCCCAATCGGCATGGCGTTGTTCCATCGCGAACGTACCGGCGAACGGCAGGAGGTGCATGTTCCGATGCTCGAGACGATGGTCGCCTTCAACCTCGCCGACCACCTATGGCACGGGGTGCTGGCGGAGCCCGAAAAGGGTCTTGGCTATCCGCGCATGCTGACCCCACATCGCCGGCCGTTCCCAACCAAGGACGGGCATGTCTGCATTCTGGCGACAACCGATGCGCAGTCGCGCCGTCTATTCGCCGCGCTCGATTGCCCGGAGTTCGCTGACGACCAGCGCTTCTGCACCCTCGCCCGGCGTACGGACAACATTGACGAGCTCTATGCGATCGTCGTCGAGCGGATGCGCCGGCGCATCACCGCCGAATGGCGCCAGCGGCTCGACGCGCTCGATGTCCCCAACGGTGTCGTCACAGATCTCGACGGGCTGCTCGCCGACCCCTATCTCGCCGACACTCGGTTTTTCGACCGGGTCGAACATCCCTCGGAAGGGAAAATGCTGACGACGGCGGTCCCGATAATGTTTTCCGGCTCCCCCGGTGAGAGTTTCCGCCTGCCGCCGCCGCGCCTCGGTGAGCATACGCGGAGCGTGCTCGACGAGCTCGGCTTTTCCGAAGCGGAGATCAACGACATCACGGCTCAGGCATCCGCAATCCGGGATTGACCGCGCGGCCTCCACGGTATGCACTACTTCCTCGGCTTTGCAGGAGATCAGCTTCAGATGAGCATTAAGGGTAAGGCTTATATCGTCGGGATCTACGAGCATCCGACGCGCAAGGCCGACGACAAATCGCTCGCTCAGCTCCATGCCGAGTCGGCCAAGGGCGCGCTCGAAGATGCTGGTCTGACGCGGGCCGATGTCGACGGTTATTTCTGCGCGGGCGACGCGCCGGGTCTCGGGCCGCTGTCGATGGCCGACTATCTCGGGCTGAAGCTCCGTCATATGGATTCGACCGACAGCGGCGGCTCGTCCTACATCATCCATGTCGGGCACGCCGCCGAGGCGATCGCGGCCGGCAAATGCAGTGTCGCGTTGATCACGCTGGCAGGCCGGCCGCGCAGCGAGGGGCAGGCGACCGGGACGGCACCGCGCGCCGCCGGCGGCAACGCCCCGGACGTGCAGTTCGAGAACCCCTACGGTCCGGCGACTGCAAACATGTATGCGATGTGCGCGATGCGTCACATGTACCAGTACGGGACGACGAGCGAGCAGCTGGCGTGGATCAAGGTCGCCGCCTCGCACCACGCCCAGCACAACCCGCGTGCGATGCTGCGCAACGTCGTCACGGTCGAAGACGTCGTCAACTCGCCGATAATTGCCGACCCGCTGCACCGTCTCGATTGCTGCGTCATCAGCGACGGCGGCGGTGCCATCATCGTTGCCGGTCCGGAGGTGGCGAAGAGCCTCAAGCGCCCCAAGGTCAAGATCATCGGCGCGGCGGAAGCCCCCAAGCACCAGATGGCTGGGCATGTCGATCTGACCTATTCGGGTGCGGTGTGGTCGGGGCCGGCAGCCTTTGCCGAGGCAGGGGTCAAGCCCGCCGACATCAAATACGCCTCGATCTATGACAGCTTTACAATCACCGTGTTGATGCAGATAGAGGATCTCGGGTTCTGCGAGAAGGGCAGGGGCGGCAAATTCGTCGCCGACGGCAATCTTATCTCCGGCACCGGCAAATTGCCCTTCAATACCGATGGCGGCGGACTGTGCAACAACCACCCGGCCAACCGCGGCGGCCTAACCAAGGTGGTTGAAGCGGTGCGCCAGCTGCGCGGCGAGGCGCATCCCGCCGTCCTGGTCAAGAATTGCGATTTGGCGATCGCTCACGGCACCGGCGGCTCGCTCGGCACGAGGCATGGTGCCGCGACGGTGATCATGGAGAGGGAGTGAGGCAAATGCCGAGCCAGGAACGCAAGATCCAAGCCCCGCAGCCCAATCCCGAGACCAAGGCGTTTTGGGACGCTGCCGCAGCGGGCCGCCTGATGATCGGCAAATGCACCGCCTGCGGAGAGCTGCATTATTATCCGCGCGCCATCTGTCCTCACTGCCTCAGCGACAAGACTGAGTTGCAGCAGGCTTCGGGCAACGGGACGATCTACACCTACAGTGTTATGCGCCGCGCGCTGGTCCCTTATGCGATCGCCTATGTGACATTGCAGGAAGGTGTCTCGATGATGACCAACATTGTCGATTGCGACCTCGACAAGATCCGCATTGGTCAGGCCGTCCGCCTCGTCTTCAAGCCGAGCGAAAGTGGCCAGCCGGTCCCGATGTTTACGCCCGTGTGAGGCATATAGGTCGGGGAATCAGCGCCATTTTATCCGGCTGACGATATCGGAGCGCTGGTCGGTCCACAGCGCCGAACGCAGCGCCAGCGGCATCGGCTCCCAACCGGAATCGGCCGTGAGGAAATCAAGATTGCGGCCGATCTCGCCGACCGCCACGACCTCGGTTTCGAGATGCGCGACGGAATCGGGATCGGCCGGCCAGTAGTGCAGATGACGAGCCGGCGCGCCGGCGTCGGCGGCAAGGGCCGCGATGACGGGTACTAACTCCAGATACCGGTTGCTGATGTGAAATAGCGTCACACCGCTGGGCGCGAGCTTTCTGTGGTAGAGCGCGAGCGCCTCGCGGGTCAGCAGATGGATGGGGATGCTGTCCGAGCTGAAGGCGTCAATGACGAGGACGTCGTAGAAGTGGTCGGGAGCCTGCTGCAGGGTGAGGCGGGCGTCGCCCAGTGCGATCCGCGCGCTCGCGCCGCATTCGGCCAGGAAATGAAAGAAACGCTCGTCTCGGGCGAGGCGCTCAACGACCGGATCGATCTCGTGAAACACCCAGGACTGGCCGGGCCGGGCGTAGCAGCCGAGCCCACCGGTACCGAGCCCGATGACACCCACTCGCTGAACGGGACGGGCCGCCAGGGCCGAAAAGAACCGACCGAAGGCCCCGTCCCTTGCGTAATAGCCGAGCGGCATGGCCTCTTGCCCGGGCTCGGTGCTTGCTGCGCCATGTACTGTGGTGCCGTGCTGCAGCACACGAATCCTGCCGTCATCGACCAAGCGCACGCGATAGACGCCAAAGAAGCTGCGCGTGGTTTCAAGGGTTCTCTGCAACGTGGCGAGCTGCGCCACCAGCAGGCACGCGCTGACTCCGAGAGCAAAGCGCCAACGCCGCTCGCTGAAGCGCAGCAGAGCAAGAGCGGTGAGGATCAGCGCGCCGACCACCACGGGTGCCGGTACGTGCTCGAAATAAAGAAGCCCGAGCAGCAATACCAACACAAGACCGGGCAATAGGATGTCGCGGCGCAGGGGGCCGGCCCCGCCACCGCTCGCGGCCGGACGCAGCAAGCACGACGCGGCGATCATCACCGGGTATTCCCAGATGTCGGAGAAGATTACCGGTGCAACCAGCGCGACGAACAGCCCGCCGAGCACTCCGCCCAGCGAGACGTAGAGATAGAATTCGGTCAAGTTTTCTACCGGCGGCCGCCGCGTAGCGGGTTCACCATGGCAGACCATCGCGATAACGAAGAAGGCGGCGAGGTGCAAGCCCAGCAGCCAGATATTGTGTGACACCAGAGACAACACGACCAGGGGATGACAATCAGCGGCTGCAGCTTGATCATCCACGAATGGGGCAGGGGCGGGTGTCGCGCGAAGACCAGGATGAAGGTCAACAGGTAGAGCGATAGAGGAACGACCCAGAATAGCGGTGCTGAAGAGAGATCCGTCGTGATATGGCCGGTGACGGCAAGCAGCAGACTAGAGGGAACAAAGGAGTAGGCAATCCACCGCAGGCGGTCGCCGATCGCAGCGGACGGTCGCAGAGCCGCCTCAGGTTGAGCCGCCACTTCGCACCTGCGGTAGCCGAGCCAACACAGCGCAACGCAGCCGACCAGCAGGCCGAGTCCTGCCGACCATATCCGGCTCTGCTCGACCAGCGGCAAGGACGGCTCAACGAGCAACGGATACGACAGCAGCGCCAGGAGGCTGCCGGCATTGCTGGCTGCGTAGAGAAAGTATGGATCCTGGGCGCTGGCGTGATCAGTCCGCGAAAACCACCGCTGAAGTAGGGGCGCTGTTGCCGATATAGCGAAGAACGGAATCCCGACTGTCGCCGCCAGCCGCGAGAGCAGCCAGAGGACCGGGGCCCCGCTCGACGGTGCCGCCCCGCCCGTCAGGTCAAAGCGGCAGGAACAGCGCGGCGAGCGCCAAGACCAGCAGATGCGTCCCGAGCTGCGCGCGTGGCCCGAGGCGGGTCGCCGAAAGATGAGCGTATAGATATCCGAGCAACAAGGTCGCTTGAAAGAAGCACAGGCAGGTGTTCCAGACGCTTGGCGCGCCCCCGAGCTGCGGCAGCACCATCTTGGTGAGCATCGGCTGCACCAGAAACAGCAGAGCCGCGCTCAGGAACAGGGTTGCCGCATAGTTCGACAGCAGCAATCGCAAGCGAACAGAACCGGCTGCCCGCCTCGATAATGCGAGTTCGTTCGACGCCGAGTTCATGGCGCTCCGGTAGCTCCCATGGTCCGACACGATCCGCGACCATGCTTATGAAAGCGTAAAAGTCGGGATGCTCGCGGTCCCTGCTTGCTTGAGGAGCCATATTGCGCGACTTATGCAACTTGTGCCGCCCCGACGGCAGCAACGGAGACCAAGATGGACACACTCGAGCTCAGGCCTTCCGATAAACCGCGCGCAATTGATCCGGAGGAGTGGAAGGTACGGGTCGATCTCGCCGCCTGTTATCGGCTGATCGCCCATTTCGGTTGGGACGATTTGATCCTGACTCACAATTCGGCGCGTGTGCCGGGCACCACCGATCAGATCCTAATCAACCCGATGGGGTTGATGTTCAACGAGATCACCGCCTCGAACCTGCTCAAGGTCGATCTCGGCGGCAATCTCGTCGAGCCCTCGGAATACGAGCCGATCTATGCCGGCATCGTAATCCATGGCGCGATCTATCTGGGCCGGCCGGACGTCCAGTGTGTCATCCATACCCATACCGAGGCGGACATAGCAGTCGGGGCGCTGGAGGAGGGGCTGCTGCCCCTCAGTCAATGGGCGATGCGGTTCTACAACCGGCTCGGATATCACGATTACGAAGGCGTCTCGCTCGACCTAGACGAGCGTGAGCGCCTGCGGCAGAGCATCGGCAGCCATCCGGTTCTCGTGTTGCGCAATCACGGCCTGCTGGCGACCGGCCGCAATGTCGCCGAGGCGTTCTCGCTTGCCTACCATTTCGAGCGCTCGGCGGAGGCACAGTTGAAGATCATGGCTGCGGTAGCGGCGGGGGCGAAGATGGTGGTGCCGTCGCCAGAAACCTGTGAACGCCAAGCCGCCCTGTTTGCCGGTAACGAGCCGCGGCTGCAGGGGCAGCGCGAGTGGCCGGCATTGCTACGCCTCGCCGATAAGCTCGATCCCAGCTACCGGACCTGAGGCGATCGTTTCTGTATGGCTGAGCCGCGGACTGCCTCTTATGGGTCGTGGGCATCGCCGATCACCTCGGATCTGATCGTCGCCTCCTCGATCGGTCTCGGCGATGTCCTGCTCGACGGGCGCGATATTTATTGGCTCGAGGCTCGTCCACAGGAGCAAGGCCGATCGGTCGTCGTGGGCTGCCCGCGAGGTGGACAGTCGACTGACGTAGCGCCGCCGGTGCCGCCAAACGCTCAGGGCGCGTTCAATGTCCGTACGCGGGTCCATGAATATGGCGGCGGCGCGTATCTGGTCAGCGAAGGCGTGGTCTATTTCTGCAACGATGCCGACCAGCGCCTGTACCGGCAGGAGGGCAAGCACGCGCCAATCCCGATTACCGAGGCCCCAAGGCAGCCCAAAGGACTGCGTTATGCGGACGGCGTCATGGACGCCGCGCGGCGCCGCATGATCTGGGTCTGCGAGGACCATCAGACCGGCTCTGCGCAGCCAATCAACAAGCTCGTTGACATCCCGCTGGACGGCTCGCGGCCGCATCGCACGCTGGTCTCGGGCAACGACTTCTATGCAGCACCGCGCCTCAGTCCCGACACCACGCGGCTCGCCTGGCTCGAATGGCGCCATCCGAATATGCCGTGGGACGGCACGGAGTTGTGGGTCGGCCGCTTTGCGGCGGATGGTGGGATTGCCGATAAGCGCAAGGTGGCTGGCGGCGATATAGAATCGATCTGTCAGCCGGAGTGGTCTCCCGACGGCGTGCTTTATTTCGTCTCCGACCGCAGCGGGTGGTGGAATCTCTATCGCATTGCGGGCGATCCATTGAGCTCCGACGGCGAGAACGAGGCGGTCTACCCGTTGTCGGCCGAGTTCGGCTCGGCGCAATGGGGTTTTCGCCCGTCGCGCTACGCCTTCGCATCGCCGCAGCACCTAGTCTGCAGCTTTTCCCGCGACGGCTCGGCGTCGCTGGCGGCTATCGACCTGGATACGCTCGCAATAACACTGATCGCCAGCGAGTTTAGTGAGATCGGCTCGCTCCGCGCCGAGGCCGAACATGTTTACTTTGTCGGTGCATCGTCGACCCATTTCCCGGCGATTGTCAAATTGGCGTTGGGCTCCGGTGAGGCGGTGGTCCTGAAACAATCTAATAGACAAGATACGCAGGTTTACCACGGTTACCTATCGACCGCGCAGCCGATCGAATTTCCGACAGAGAACGGGCAGGCCGCGTTCGGTCTATTTTATCCCCCGGTGAATAATGACTTCGTCGCCTCGGCGCATGAGCTGCCGCCATTGATCGTGCGCAGTCATGGCGGCCCGACCAGCGCGTTCTCCTCTGCGATCGACTGGAGCGTCCAATACTGGACCAGCCGCGGCTTTGCTGTTCTGAATGTGAATTATGGCGGCAGCACGGGGTACGGGCGTGCCTACCGCGAACGGCTTCGCGGCAAATGGGGCATTGTCGATGTCGACGACTGTGTCAATGGCGCGAAATACCTCGCCGCGAGCGGAAAGGTGGACGGCAAGCGCATGGCGATCCGCGGCGGCAGCGCGGGCGGCTACACTACTCTGTGCGCCTTGACCTTTCGCGATGTCTTCGCGACCGGCGCCAGTTACTATGGCATTAGCGACCTCGAGGCTCTGGCTAAGGACACGCACAAATTCGAGTCGCGCTATCTCGACGGTCTGATCGGTCCCTACCCCGCGCGCCGCAACCTGTACGTCGCCCGATCGCCGATCCATTTCGCCGATCGCCTGTCTGTGCCAATCGCATTCTTTCAAGGCGCCGAGGATGCAATCGTACCGCCCAATCAGGCCGAGGCGATGGTCGCTGTGCTGAAGGCCAAGGGCCTGCCGTTCCAATACTTGCTATTCGACGGCGAACAGCACGGCTTTCGCCGCGCGCAAACGATTAGGCGCACGCTCGATGCCGAATTGTATTTTTATTCGACCTTTCTATCCGGGACGAAACTCGCTTTCGCGGTCGAGCCGTAGCTGGAAGGTTCAGGCGAGCCAGCGCTTGCGCCGGCGATAATGTTTGACGTCGCGATAGCTCTTTCTTCCGGTTGCTGAGAGCCCGAGATAGAATTCCTTGACGTCTTCGTTTGCGCGCAGATCGGCGGCCGCGCCGTCCATTACCACGCGGCCGTTTTCGAGGACGTAGCCGTAATCGGCGTAGCGCAGCGCAATGTTGGTGTTTTGCTCGGCGATCAAGAAGCCGACTTTTTCCCCTTTGTTGAGGCGGTAGACGATCGCGAAGATCTCTTCGACGAGCTGCGGCGCAAGCCCCAACGAAGGCTCATCCAGCAAGATCATTTTTGGCCGCGACATCAGCGCCCGGCCGATTGCGGTCATTTGCTGTTCGCCACCCGAGGTGTAGCCGGCTGTTGCAGCGCGCCTAATCTTGAGGCGCGGGAGATAGTCGTAGACCTTCTCAAGGTCTTCGGCGACCCGGGCGCGCCCATCGGCTCTGGTATAGGCGCCCGTCAGCAGGTTTTCCTCGACCGTAAGGTGGGCAAAGCAGTGGCGGCCCTCCATGACTTGGATGAGCCCGCGCTTGACGACTGACGCGGCGTCGAGCCTGTCGATCCGCTTGCCGGCCAAGCTGATCGAGCCCTTGGTCACTTCGCCGCGCTCAGCGCGCAACAGGTTCGAGATCGCCTTCAACGTCGTCGTCTTGCCGGCGCCGTTGCCGCCCAGCAATGCCACGATGCCGCCCTCCGGCACTTCCAGCGATACGCCTTTCAGCACCAGGATGACGTGATTGTAGATCACCTCGATATTGTTGACCGCGAGCAGCACCTCCGATTGCGACACGGCAGGCCCGGCACGTGGATTTCACATTACCTTTGCACAGTCGCGTGGGGTGATGCCCTTTTCCTTCGCGTAGCTCAGGGCCGATTCCTTGTACATCTCGGTCAGCATTGTCCGGTCCGGCTGGATCCAGTCGGAGACGAACTTCCAGTGCTGCCCGTCCCATTGTTGAATGCGCACCTTGCCGTTGCCCTCGTGATTGTCACAGGAGAGCGCAATCGGCACCATCAGCCCGTCGGCGCCCAGCGCAGCAATGCGCTGCTGGGTGATGTCGAGGTGCTCGTAGCCCCATTGCACCTCTTCGCCTTTGAGCGGCTTCTTGCCGAATTTGTCTTGGGCGGTGCGGATCGCCTCGAGGTCGTAGATCGCGTTGATAATGCCGCGGTTGTATAGCACCTCGCCGACCTTCTCGCGGGTCGAGTGTCCGCCACTCTTGTCATAGACGTATTTCAAGATGTCTTGGACTGCGCCATAATTCTGGCCGGCGCCGTGGAAGGTGCCCGATTCATAGCCGACCGCCGCGGCGCCGGCCGGTACGACATCGGGCTCGGAGCCCGACCACCACACGCCGATGAAGTGGTCCATCGGGTAGCCGACCGACGCCGCCCCCTTTATTGCCGTCGAGTTCATCACGCCCCAGCCCCACATGAACAGCCAATCCGGCCGTTGCTGGCGGACCTGGAGCCAGGTTGCGGACTGCTCGATACCCGGTGCCGAGACCGCGTATTTGAGGAAAGTATAGCCATATTGCTGCGACAGCTTTTCAAGCGTCGCGATCGGCTCCTTGCCGTAGGCGATGTCGATGTAGACGAGGCCGATCTTCTTGCCCTTGAGCTTGTCGAGGCCACCTTCCTTGTCCCCGACATATTTGATTAAGGCGTCGGCCTGTGCCCAGTAGGTGGCGGGCAAGGTGAAGACATAGGGGAAGACAGCGCCGTAGCTGGCGTCAGCTCGGCCGTAGCCCATCGATACGACCGGGATCTTGTCGGCTGTAGCGCGCTCGATCAGCGCATAGGTGATGCCCGTCGACAGCGGGTCGACGAGACTGGCGCCGGTCGGCCCCTGGTTCTTGAGCCGCTCGTAGCACTCCACGCCCTTATCATTGTTGTATCCGGTTTCGCACTCCTCATAGGTGATCTTGACGCCGCCGACGCCGCCGTCGCGCGCGTCGATCATGTCGAGATAATCGGCGTAGCCGTCGGCGAACGGGATGCCATTCGGCGCATAAGGGCCGGTGCGGTAGACGAGACGCGGGATAAACTGCTCGTTCTGCGCCGTCGCAATTCCGGCGCCGAGACCCAACGCGGCGATCGAGATCCCGGTAACAGCGAGCACTGTTCTGAAGAGCCTCATCTTCTCCTCCCTGTGGTGCCAATTTCGGGTCTTCTAGGCTCCCGCCGGTTTCGCTGCAAGGTTTCTCGCATCAATGCGGAAACGGCCAGATGCGCAGCTTCTCCTTACCGATCGCCCACAGCCGCGCCAGGCCATTCGGCTCGACGATCAGGAAGAAGACGATCAGCGCGTAGGTGATGCCGGTCGAGAGCGGGTCGACGAGGCTGGCGCCGGTCGGCCCCTTGCCCTTCAGGCGCTCGTAGCATTCGACGCCTTTGTCGTTGTTGTAGCCGGTTTCGCACTCCTCGTACGTGATCTTGACGCCGTTCACGCCGCCGTCGCGCGCGTTGATCATATCGAGATAATCGGCGTAGCCGTCGGCGAACGGAATGCCGTTAGGCGCATAAGGCCCGGTGCGGTAAACCAGCCGCGGAATGAACTGCTCGTTTTGCGCGAACGCCGTGCCGCCGCCGAGGCCAAATGCAGCGAGCGCCACGGCGACCATCGAGAATATCCTGAACAAGCTCATTTTCTCCTCCCTGTGGCGCCAAGAGCGCGTCTTCTAGGCTGCCGCCGAATTTGCCGCAAGGATTCTTGCGTCAGTGCGGGAACGGCCAGAGCCGCAGCTTCTCCTTGCCGATTGCCCAGAGCCGCGCGAGGCCGTTCGGCTCGACGATCAGAAAAAAGATGATCAGCCCGCCGAAAATCATCGACTGCAGATTGGTCACAAGGTTAACCGGGACCTCCAGCCCGACGAGGCGCGGCGCGTTGTCAAGAAAGATCGGCAGCAGCACGATAAAGGCGGCGCCAAGGAAAGAACCGAGAATATTGCCGAGTCCGCCGATGATAATCATGAACAGGATCTGAAACGAGCGGTCGATCTCAAAAGCACTCGCCTCAACGGCGCTTGTATAGATGAAGGCCCACATCGCGCCGGCAATGCCGCAGCAGAAAGAACTTAACGCAAAGGCGAGCAGCTTGGTGCGCAATGGGCGGATGCCGATGATCTCGGCGGCGATGTCCATGTCGCGGATCGCCATCCATTCGCGCCCGATGCGGCCGCGCACCAGGTTTTTGGCGACGAGCGCCAGCAGCGCGACAGTCGTCAGCACAAAA
>JAFAHQ010000377.1 GCA_019237135.1 Alphaproteobacteria bacterium | reverse complement strand
GCCCCGATATTCGACGAGTACATCAGGATTTCTGGGACGTTCAGCACCCGATGCTTGCCATGATAATCTGAGATCGTAAAGCGTCCGATCCTTATTGGATGGCTCGCGTCATAGGTGCTTGTGACCGTAGCAGTGCCGTAATCTAGTGCCATCGCCACGGTGAAGATCTTGAAGATAGAACCGAGCTCGTAGACGCCAAGAGTGGTCCGATCGAACATCCGGTCGGCAAGGGAAACGGCAGGATGGCCCGGGTCCGGTGCGCCGGGATTGTTCGGATCGAAATCGGGCAACGACGTCATCGCCAGGATTTCGCCGGTGTTGACGTCCATGATCAGCCCGGCACCGCCCTTTGCAGTGAAATCGTCGATCACGCGCTGCAATTCCTCGTGAAGAACGTATTGTAGGCGGAGGTCAAGCGATAGCTGAAGCGGCTCCCGACGTTCCTTCAGCACGCCGTCAAGGGCGCGCTCGACTCCGGCGAAACCTGCGTTGTCGATGCCTGTGTAACCAATGACATGTGACGTCAGAGCCGCATCGGGATAGACGCGACGCTCCTCGTGCTCGAACTCCAGCCCCGGGATGCCGAGCTGATTGACGTCGTACTGCTCTACGGGAGTCAAGTGGCGCCTGATCCACACAAAGCTTTTACCCGAAGTGAGCTTGGCGTACACCTCGGCGGCGCGAAGGTTCGGGAACACCTTGACGAGTTTGCGGGCCGCCTCGGCTGCATCAACGATCTGCTTTGGATTTCCATAAAGCGATGGGCTGTCAAGGGTCGCGGCGAGGACATTCCCGTTGCGATCGACGATATCGGCGTGGCTCGGCACCGGCGCCGTCACGATCCGAAAGCGCCCGATCTGCGATTCGGCGGTGCCGCCCCCGACAGCCACGATCTCGATGACCCGCAAGGCCACCACAGCAAAGACGAGAGCAAACAACGCCCCGGTCACGAGCAGCCGAGTGCGGCAGGCCTCGAGAGCCTGCTTTGTCGGCCCGTTGGGAACGATGGCCCTACAGGGCGGCGGCTTGAAGTGCCGCGGCCGGCATGGGTTGTCATCAAATCTTTGTCTCGCAATCATTATCGGCTCGCTGAGACCTGTGCGATCAACTCATCGAGCGACCTTGGGCGCCGGGGCGGGACCGGTCTTGCGAACGTCTTTGCCGCCGCGGGCTTAACGAATTCTGCGCCTTCCGTCGGTTTTTCCTGCGACGCGGGCGCGATGGTCGACGCTGGGATTGTGGGCAGCGCGTTTTCTGCCGGTGGTTCGACGACGGGGGGGACGTCGGCCGCGGCCGGGGCGGCGCGCATCGGAATCTCGCTGAGACCGATGCGGAGTTGTTTGGTTGCGATCGGGCCCAGCGAGAGGTGGCGCCGGTTCATCTCATCGAGGGTTTCGGGTCGTGTCAGGTAAGCCCATTCGGCCTCGTCGGCACGTATCGCGTGTTCCTCGGCGATTGTCGCCCTCTTGGTTCGGTTAAGCTCGTCCTCCAGAGACTGGACACCGTACTTCACAGCGAACATCGCAAAGCCGGTCGTCGAAACCAGAACTAGCCAAAATAAGGTGCTGAGCTTGATCATGTCTCTCGCCCTTTCCGGTGGCGATCCGGACCCGTGCACCCCTCCGGCCAGGGAGGCGCTGCGCTCCGCTCTGCAGCTCGCAGCCTCGCCGACCGGGCACGGGGATTGCGCGCAATTTCTACGGGATCGGGCCTGACCGCACGACGCCACAGCAATTTCAAGCTTGGTGCCGGTCCGCGGACCGGATGGGGCGCATGACGCGAGGCCCGCGGCGCTCCCTCGCCGCGACTTTGTAGAAACCGTTTGACCAGCCGGTCCTCGAGCGAATGAAAAGAGACCACCGCCAGTCGACCACCATGCATCAACAACTGCTCGGCCGCCACAAGCCCGCGATCCAGCTCACCAAGCTCGTCATTGACGGCGATCCGTAGAGCCTGGAAGGTCCGAGTTGCCGGATCCTGTCCCGGCTCGGATTTCGGCACGGCGGTACGCACGATTTCGGCGAGCTCGATCGTACGTCGGATCGGTCGACAGTGCTGTGCTGCAGTGATCGCACGGGCAACCCGGCGCGCGAACCGTTCCTCGCCGAAATCACGGATCAGCTCGGCCAGCTGGCGTTCAGAGAGGGAAGCAATCAGGTCTGCGGCGCTCGGCACTTCGCCGCTCATTCGCATATCGAGGGGTCCGTCAAAACGAAACGAAAAACCGCGCTCGGGTGTATCGAGTTGTGTAGAGGAGATACCCAGATCGAAAGTGATGCCGGCGATTGGCCCGACGGTAACAGAGGCGAGTAGGTGAACCATCTCGCCGAAGCGCCCCTCGATGATCGTCAGTCGTCCGCCCAGACGCTCAGCCAGCTTGCGCCCATGCCGCACCGCATCGGGGTCGCGGTCGATCCCAACGACGCGGCACCGCGCAGAGCCGAGCAGCGCCATGCTATAGCCGCCGGTGCC
>JAFAHQ010000356.1 GCA_019237135.1 Alphaproteobacteria bacterium | reverse complement strand
AGCGAAATCATCCGCGACTACTTTTTGAATTTCTATGCGAGGAACAGCGACGTCACGATCGAACTAAAGACGAATTCGGTTGATGTGCATAGCGTCGACCATTCCTGCGATTGGAGGGTGACACTCGCCTATACCGGCGAGCTGACGATGACCGGCGGACGGATCGCGCGGGCCATCGCGCGCTATCTCGGCGACGCCGACCATTATGCGGTCACCTACGGCGACGGGCTGACCGATGCGGACCTCGGCGGTGAGCTCGATTATCATTTGAGCCACGGCAAGATCGGCACCGTGCTCGGCATAAACCCGCCCTCGCGCTTCGGCGAATTTCGCATGAAGGGCAGCGAGCTCGTCGAGTTCGTCGAGAAGCCGGACCTGCACTCGGCATGGATCAACGGCGGATACTTCTTTTTCCACCGGTCGTTCGACCGATATCTGTCATCCGCGGAGGACTGCGTCTTGGAACGCGAGCCGTTGTCGAAATTGGCCCGCGAGGGTCAGCTCGCGGTATTTCAGCACCGGCGCTTTTGGGCATGTATGGACACCCAGCGCGACCACGAATACCTGACGAATTTGTGGGAGTCGGGAAACGCTCCGTGGGCCCGAACCTCCGATCGATGACATGAGGGTCCTGGTCACCGGCCACCGGGGCTATATCGGCCCGCATCTGGTCGGGCTCTTGAAGGAGGCCGGGCATGAGGTCGTCGGCTGCGACCTCGACCTGTTCGCCGGTTGCGGTTGGGAGCCGATGCCGCCGCCGGATCGCGAGATCATCCGCGATGTGCGATCGCTGACACCGCGCGATCTCGACGGCTTTGACTGCGTGATGCACCTTGCGGCGATCTCCAACGATCCGATGGGCGATCTCGACCCGGAGATTACCCGGTCCATCAATGCCGGCGGCTCGATCGGACTGGCGCGAGCGGCCAAGGCGGCGGGTGTACCGCGCTTTTTGTTCTCGTCGAGCTGCTCGATCTACGGCCAGGCGGAAGGCCGACCGCTGGCCGAAGAGGACGCGCTGAACCCGGTCTCGGTCTATGCCGAATCGAAGATCGTGGCGGAAGAGGGCATCGCCCCTCTGGCCGACGCCGACTTCTCGCCGGTCTATCTGCGCAACGCGACGGCCTATGGCCATTCGCCAATGCTGCGCATCGACCTCGTCGTCAACAACCTCTTGGGCTGCGCCGTCGCCAAGGGCGATATCCGCATCGTGAGCGACGGCACACCCTGGCGCCCGCTGATCCACTGCAAGGACATCGCGCGGGCCTTTGTCGCCTTTCTCGAGGCGCCGCGCGGGACCATACACAACCAACGGGTCAACGTCGGGGGTGACGCAGAGAATTATCGGGTGCGCGACATCGCCGCGATCGTCCAGCGTCTGGTGCCAGGGACCGGCCTCGTCTACACCGGCGAGGTCGGCAAAGACCCGCGCGACTATCGCGTCGATTTCGCTAGGCTCGGCCGGCTGCTGCCCGATTTTCAGCTCGAATACACGCTCGCCGCCGGCATGGAAGAATTGCTCGCGCGATATCGCGCGCACGGCTTTTCGTCGCGTGATTTCGACGGCGACCAGTTCGTCCGGCTACGCACCCTGCGCCACCGTCTCGACCGGGTGACGGGAGGCTTGCAGGCAACGACGCCCTAGGCGGACCCCATGCGATTTGTGCCGACGCCGCTCCAGGGCGCCTTTGTCATCGAGCTCGACAAGCGCGAGGACGACCGCGGCTTCTTCGCCCGCGTTTTCTGCGAGCGCGAGTTCGCGGGCGCCGGCCTCGATACCCGTTTTGTGCAGATCAACAACTCGTTGAGCAAGGACAAGGGCACCCTGCGTGGCATGCATTACCAGCTGGGCGAGGCGGCGGAGGTGAAGGTCGTGCGCTGCGTGAAGGGCGCCCTGTGGGATGCAATTCTCGATCTGCGGCCGGGGTCGGCAAGTTTCGGGCAGAGCTTCGGCGCCGAGCTCAGCGCCGAGAACCGCCGCATGATGTACGTGCCGCGCGGCTTTGCCCATGGCTTTCTGACATTGGAAGAGGATACCGAGGCGTTCTA
>JAFAHQ010000168.1 GCA_019237135.1 Alphaproteobacteria bacterium | reverse complement strand
TCCGGCAACTGGACATTGATAAAAAAGGCACCCTGATCCTCTTCCGGCAGAAACCCTGTGGGCGTTCGCAGGGATAGAAAATAAATGCCCGCGGCACTCGCCAGGATTGCCACGACCCCGAATACGGAGACGCGCACCAGGCGGCGCACGATCGCAGCGTAACCGTCGCGGATATTGTCGATGCGCCGCAACACCCACCCCATCGGGCCGCGCCGCGGGCCGCCATGGCGCAGAAACACCGCGCACAGCGCCGGAGATAAGGTCAGCGCATTCAATGCCGAGATCAGCATCGCTACGCTGATCGTCACCGCGAATTGCCGGAACAATGTTCCCGAGATACCGGGGATGAAGGCGATCGGCACGAACACCGATAGAAGGACCAAGGTGATCGCGACGATCGGCGCGGTGATCTCGGCCATCGCCTTTTTTGTCGCGTCTCCGGGCGACAGTTCCGGGTTTTCCTCCATGACGCGTTCGACATTCTCGACCACAACGATCGCGTCGTCGACCAGGATGCCGATCGCCAATACCATCGCGAGCAACGATATCGTATTGGCGGAATAGCCCATCACAAGCAGGACCGCGAAGCTGCCGATCACACTGACCGGCACGGCAATTGCCGGAATGAGGGTTGCGCGCAGGCTGCCGAGAAAGACAAAGACGACGATCACGACCAATACAAACGCGATCAACAGGGTGATCAGCACGTCGTGGATCGTGTCCTGGACGAAGGTGGTGGTGTCGTAATTGACGAGGTATTTGAGACCGGGCGGGAAGCGCTGGCTCAAGCGGTCCAAATTGGCCCGGACCGCCGCGGCGGTCTGCACCGCATTGGCGCCGGGGGAGAGATAGACACCGATTGCCACCGCTGGCTCGCCGTTGAGGCGGCCTTCAATGTCCTGGTTCTGGGCGCCGAGATCGACCCGGGCGACATCGCCTATGCGAACCAGCGATCCGTCGGGATTGGCACGCAATACGATGTTGCTGAATTGCTCGGGTTTCGTCAGGCGGCCGAGCGTCTGCAGGTTTAGCTGGAATTGCTGGTCTTTGGCGATCGGGCGCGCGCCGATCCGGCCGACCGGCGCCTCCACGTTCTGCGCCTGAATCGCCGCGATGACATCAGCCGGCGTCATCTGGAGATTGTTGAGCCGCTGGGTGTCGAACCAGATCCTCATCGAGTAATTGAGCGCGCCGAACAAGCGCGCCTGACCGACCCCGGGTGTGCGGGACAACACGTCGAGCACATTGATGATCGCGTAATTGGTGATGAACAGCGGGTCCTGCTCGCCGTTCTCGCTATAGAGCATAAGGAACTGCAGGACGGCCGACGATTTTTTCTGGATTGTAAGCCCCTCCAGCTGGACTTCGGGAGGGAGCTGAGCCAGCGCGGTCTGCACCCGGTTGTTGACGGCGTTGGTGTTGATGTCGGGATCGCTGCCGAGCACAAAGCTGACGGTCAGGTTGTAGCTGCCGTCATTGCCGCTCGTCGAAACCATATAGATCATCTTGTCGACGCCGACGACCTGCGCCTCGATCGGCTGAGCGATGCTCGATTCGACGACGGCGGCGGAGGCGCCGGGATAGGTGGCCGAGACCACGGTCTGCGGCGGCACGATGTCCGGGAACTGGGCGACCGGGATGCTCGTCAGGGCGAGCGCACCAGCGATCGTGATGACCAGCGCGATGACGACGGCGAGCCTCGGGCGATCGACAAAGATTGCGGAGATCATTGCTTCGTCTCCGACCCCTTCGGCGGCGACTTGTGGGGCTCCGCCGGCTCGCTTGCCGGGTTTGAGGAGGGTTCGACCGGCTCGCTAGCGCCGCGCGGCGCGACCTGCGGCGGCGGGGTCGCCGGCCCGGGTGACACCACCTCGCCAGGGCGCGCCCGCTGCAGCCCCTCGCTGATGACCAGCTCTCCTTCCTGTAACCCGTTTGTTATCACCGCTGTCGATGGCGTCGATTGTCCGAGCTGGATGCGCCTGACCTGCGCCTTGTTCTGTGAGTCGACGACGTAGACGTAGTCGCCCTGCTGGTCAGAGAGAACTGCAGCACGCGGGATCGCGAGAACGGTAATCGGCTGAACGCCCTCTTGCAGCACGGTAACGAACTCGCCGTCGAACAGCTCCCGCGGGGCTGGGTCATTCTCAGACATCCCCGGGATAAACGGGTTCGGGAAAACGCCGCGCGCCGTGATCGTGTCGGTGTTGGCGGCGACCGTCGGCGACACGTAATCGAGCTTGCCCACCTGCCCGTAGATCCGCCCGTCCGGCAGCCGCAGCTTCAGCACGACCGCGCTGAAACCGCCCTCCGCCTCGTATCGGTCGCGTAGCTCGAGCCCGGTACGCGCCGCTACCGGAAAAAGCACATACATCGGGTCTTGGCTGACGAGCGTCGCCAAGGTCCCGCTCGTTACCGACACGACATTGCCCTCGGTGACCTCGGTGGCGCTGATCCTGCCGTCGATCGGCGCACGAATTTCGGTATAGCCGAGATTGATCTGAGCGATGTCGAGCTGCGCCTTGGCGCTCGCGACCTGCGCCGCCAGCGAACGTTCATTGGAGACGTCTTGGTCGACCGTCTGCTGCTGGCCGGCAGGCGTTTTTAT
>JAFAHQ010000092.1 GCA_019237135.1 Alphaproteobacteria bacterium | reverse complement strand
CAGCCGTCCCACGATCCCACCCATCAGCAGTATCGGCACAAAGACGGCGATCAGCGACAGGCTCATCGACAACACCGTGAAACCCACTTCGCCGGCGCCTTGCAGTGCCGCCTGCATCCTGGGCATGTCGGCTTCGATGTGACGGGTTACGTTTTCCAGTACGACGATCGCATCGTCGACGACGAAGCCGGTTGAAATGGTCAACGCCATCAGCGACAAGTTGTCGAGGCTGTAGCCCAACAGGTACATGACCCCAAAAGTACCGATCAACGACACCGGCACCGCCACGCTCGGGATCAGGGTCGCGCGCACATTGCGCAGGAATGCGAATACGACGAGTACGACGAGGATGACCGCGATGATCAGCGTGCGCTCGACATCGTGCAGTGAGGTGCGGATCGTGACCGTCCGATCCAGTGTCACCGCAACATTGATGGCGCTCGGAATAGATGCCTCGAGTTGCGGTAAGATCGCTTTGACGCGGTCGACTGTGTCGATGATGTTGGCACCCGGTTGTTTGTAAAGAAAGACGAGTACTGCCGGTTTGGCGTTGGAAAGCCCCTGGTTGCGCAAATTCTCGACCGAGTCCTTGACTTCGGCGACATCGGTCAGGCGCACCGGCGACCCATCACGATAGGCAACCACCAGCGGACGATAATCCGCAGCGTGATTCGCCTGGTCGTTTGTGTAGATCTGAAATCGCTGGTCGCCCTGTTCGATCATGCCCTTGGGGCTGTGCGCATTGGCCGAGGCGAGTGCGGCGCGCACGTCTTCGAGGCCAATGCCGTATTTGAATAGCGCCAGCGGGTTGAGCTCGACGCGCACTGCCGGCAGCGAGGCTCCGCTGATTACCACCTGCCCGATGCCGTCGATCTGCGACAGTGCCTGCTGCACGACCGTTGAGGCCGCGTCATAGATCTGCCCGCGGGTCAGCGTGGCTGAGGTCATCGCTAGAATAGCGATCGGCGAATCGGCAGGATTGACCTTGCGATAGGTCGGGTTGGTGCGTAGACTACTTGGCAGATCCGCACGCGCAGCATTGATCGCTGCCTGCACGTCGCGCGCGGCACCATCGATATTCCGGTTGAGGCTAAATTGCAGTGTAATCCTGGTCGTGCCTACGGTGCTTTGCGACGTCATTTCGGTGACGTCGGCAATGATGCCGAGATGGCGTTCGAGGGGCGTCGCTACCGTCGTAGCCATCGTGTCGGGACTGGCACCCGGCATCGTCGCGAACACCGAGATTGTCGGAAAATCGACCTGGGGCAGCGGCGCCACCGGCAGTTTCAAATAGGCGAAAAACCCGGCGAGTGCGACGCCTAGGGTCAATAGTGTGGTCGCGACCGGCCGCTTGATAAACAGCGCCGACGGGTTCACGGGCGTGCGCCCTCCGGCCTTGTCTCACCATTGCGGAAATAGCCCCGGATCAGGCCGCCTAGCCTGTCGAAGCCGAGATAGATCACCGGCGTCGTAAATAAAGTAAGCAGCTGGCTGAAGATCAGGCCGCCGACGATCGTCACCCCCAATGGGTGGCGCAGTTCCGAGCCGGTCCCGCTGCCGAGCATCAACGGCAGCGCAGCAAAGAGAGCCGCCATCGTCGTCATTAGGATCGGCCGGAAGCGCAACAGGCAGGCTTGATAGATCGCCTCCCGCGGCGATTTGCCCTCGTCGCGTTGCGCGTCGAGGGCGAAGTCGACCATCATGATCGCGTTCTTTTTGACGATCCCGATCAACAGGATGATGCCAATGATCGCGATGACACTAAGATCGCTGCCGTCGATCATCAGCGCCAGCAGCGCGCCGACACCGGCAGAAGGCAAGGTCGAGAGGATCGTAATCGGGTGAATGAAGCTCTCGTAAAGAACTCCGAGCACGATGTACATCGTGATGATTGCAGCAATGATCAGCACGAGCTCGTTGCCGAGGGCCGCCTGGAATGCCAAAGCGGCACCTTGGAACACGGTAATCATGCTGGCCGGCAATCCGATTTCCTGCTCGGCCTGCTTGATCGCATTGACCGCCGCGCCGAGCGATGCGCCGGGTGCCAAGTTGAACGATACGGTTGTCGACGGAAACTGACCGAGATGATTGACTTCCAACGGTGCGGTCTGCTCCTGCACTTGGGCGATCGCAGAAAGTGGTACTTGGCCGTTCGTGGCGGTCGATGACGGCAGATACAGCGACGCCAGCGAGCTCAACGACTTCTGCAATGCCGGGTCGGCCTCGAGGATGACGCGGTACTGATTCGTCTGCGTGAAGATTGTCGAGACGATGCGTTGCCCGAACGAATCGTAAAGCGCGTTGTCCACCGTTGCCGGGGTGATCCCGAAACGTCCGGCGGTCGGGCGGTCGATCAGGATATAGGCCGATAGACCATTTTCTGCGTAGTTGCTGGAGACGTCCTCGATCTCGGGGATCTGCTGCAGCCGCGAGAGCAATTTCGGGACCCACGTCGCGAATTCAGCCGGGTTGGCGTCTTCAAGCACGAATTGGTATTGCGAGCGGCTGACAGTCGCGTCGATCGTCAGGTCCTGGACCGGCTGCATGTAGAGCGTGATGCCCGAGACATCTTGCGTCTCGCGCTCAAGCCGGCGGATCACATCGCTGGCGGAGGCGCGGCGCTGGTCGCGCGGTTTGAGGTTGATCAGAAACCGACCAGTATTGAGAGTTGCGTTGGTGCCGTCGACGCCGATGAAGGATGACAAGCTGACGACATCGGGGTCCTTGAGTATCGCAGCCGCCAGTGCCTGTTGGCGCTGCGCCATCGCCTCGAAGGACACAGAGGGTGCTGCTTCCGAAATACCTTGAATGAGCCCCGTGTCTTGGACCGGAAAGAAGCCCTTGGGGATCACGATGTACAGGAACACGGTCAGGCCGAGGGTGGCGACCGCCACCAGCAGGGTCAATGGCTGGTGGTCGAGCACCCAGCTCAGCAGCCTTCCGTATTGCCCGATCAGCGCGTCGAACCATTGCTGGCTCCTGCGCGCTAAGAGCGACATTTCGTATGGAGGGCGGTGACGCAGGATCTTAGCGCACATCATCGGAACGAGCGTCAATGCGACCACCGCGGAGATCACGATCGTGACCGCGAGGGTAATAGCGAACTCGCGAAACAATCTGCCGACGACATCCGGCATGAAGAGTAATGGGATCAACACCGCGATCAGAGATACCGTCAGAGAGATAATGGTAAAGCCGATCTGTGCGGATCCTTTCAGCGCTGCCTGCAACGGGGAATCGCCTGCCTCAATGTAGCGCGAGATATTCTCGATCATGACGATCGCGTCATCGACGACAAAGCCGGTCGCGATCGTCAGCGCCATCAGCGACAGGTTGTTGAGACTGAACCCAGCCAGGTACATAACGGCCAGCGTGCCGACCAGCGATAGTGGCACGGACAGGCTTGGAATTAGCGTCGCCGAAGGGCTACGCAGAAACACGAAGATTACGACCACGACGAGGACTACGGCGAGGCCCAGCTCGAATTCGACGTCGGCTACCGATGCGCGGATTGTTGTCGTGCGGTCGGTTAGGACTTCGACATCGATACCCGCTGGAAGCGCCGCCCTGAGCTGCGGCAAGAGTGCCTGAATACGGTCGACGACCTCGATAACATTGGCGCCTGGCTGCCTCTGGATGTTCAGAATGATCGCCTGGTCGGTGTTCATCCAAGCAGCTAGCTTGGTGTTCTCGGCGCCTTCTTTCGCCTGAGCGACGTCTGACAGCTTCACCGGGGCGCCGTTGCGGTAGGCGACCACCAGATCATTGTAGTCCGAGGCTTTCCTGATTTGATCGTTGGCATTAATCGTGTAGGCCCTACTGGGCCCGTCGAAATTACCCTTCGGCGTGTTGACGTTGGCGTTGGCCAAGGTGGTACGAAGATCGTCGATGTTGAGGCCGTAGGCGGCGAGCTGAGGGTAATTCGCCTGGATGCGCACTGCGGGGCGCTGACCGCCGCTGATGCTGACCAGACCGACGCCCGGCAATTGCGAGATTTTCTGCGCGAGCCGAGTGTCGGCGACGTCCTCGACCTGGGTCGGCGGCATCATTTTCGAAGTCAATGCCAAGGTCAGAATCGGCGCGTCCGCGGGATTGACCTTGGCATAGATCGGCGGCGCCGGCAGATCCGACGGCAGGAGGTTGCCGGCCGCGTTAATCGCCGCCTGGACCTCCTGCTCCGCCACATCGAGAGTGAGGTCGAGGCTGAACTGCAAGGTGATAACCGAGGCCCCTGCAGAACTCGTGGACGACATCTGGTTCAACCCCGGCATCTGGCCGAATTGCACTTCGAGCGGCGCGGTGACCGACGAGGTCATCACGTCGGGGCTGGCGCCGGGGTAGAAGGTCTGTACCTGGATGGTCGGATAATCGACCTCGGGCAAGGCCGATAGCGGCAGAAACCGATAGGCGAAGATGCCGACGAGCATGATCGCCGCCATCAGCAATGTCGTCGCCACCGGGCGCAAAATGAACAGGCGAGAAGGGCTCATCTCGGATGCTGGGAAGGGTGGTGCCGCCTCCGCGGCGCTTCATTGAGTGTCGCGGCGACGTCCCCGATCCTTGCCTTCACCCTGCTGCTGAGCATGCGGTTGGGTCGCTCCCCGGCCCGCTGGCGCTTGTGGGTCTACCGGCGACGACGCGCCTTGTCCGCCCGCGGCCTGGGGTTGGGCTTTGTCCTGCTTTGCGTCAAGCGCAGTACCTGTCGGATTGCTCGTCGCAGCCAAAGTGACCTTGGCCCCCTCGCGCAGCCTGTCGGCGCCGTCGACGACGACCTGTTCGCCAGGCTGCAACCCATCGAGGACAGCGATTTGTTGGCCGTCGCCAGGGCCCAGCTTCACTTGCTGAACCGCAGCCGTCTGGTCAGGTTTGATCACATAAACAAAGGCGCCGGGAGCGCCGTGCTGGATTGCCGCGGTGGGTACGATATCGACGCCCTTCATCGTGTTGACAAGCAGCTGGACATTGACGAATTGATTGGGAAACAAGATCTCCTGGTCATTGTCGAATATCGCCCGTAATTTGACCGTGCCCGTCGTCGTGTCGATTTGGTTGTCGACCGTCTCCAGATGCCCTTTGCCGAGCTCGGTCGTACTGGTGCGGTCATAGGCGGTAGCCGTGAGGCTCGCGCCGGCGTGCAACTGCTTTATAACGGCGGGCAGATTGTCCTCAGGCAAGGTGAAGATCACCGAGATCGGCTGCAGCTGGGTGACAATGACGATGCCGTTCGGATCGCTCGTCTGCACGTAGTTGCCCGCGTCGACCTGGCGCAGCCCGACCCGGCCGGTAACCGGCGAGACGATATGGGCATAGACGAGATTGAGCTTCTGCGCATCGACCTGCGCTTGGTCGGTTTTGATGGCGGCCTGGTCTTGGGCAACGAGCGAGATCTGCGTGTCGCGGGTTTGCGTGGCGATCGAGTTTTGCGCAACCAAGGTGTTGTATCGCTGGAGGTCGAGCTGGGCATTCTTCAGCAACGCCTGGTCCTTGGCGAGCTGACCTTCGGCCTGCTCGAGCGCGACTTGATAGGGGCGTGGATCGATCTGTGCCAGAAAGTCTCCCTTTTTAACCATCTGGCCTTCTTGGAAGGCAACTTCCGTGAGATACCCGTTGATCTGCGTCTTTACCGTCACGGTCGCGAGTGGCGTGACGGTGCCGAGCCCGGTCAAGGTGACCGGCATGTCGCCCTTTTGCACGGTCGCCACTCCGACCGGGATCGGGCCGCCGAACTGGTTGCGACCGCCGGTTTTCGGCTGCCCTTCGGGCCTATGGTAATACCAAACTACGGCGCCGATGATCGCCAGCACGAGCAGCAGCCAGAACAGCCACCGCAACCACGACCGACTCAACGGCCTTTGCACGACGTCTGCGGGCCGGAGACCGGGGCGCTCGAATTCGAAGCGCGCGGCACCACCATCGACCTCCGCTCGACTTCGATGCACCACAATTTCGCTGCGCTGGTCGTCCATGATCCGCTGTGGGTTACTCGCCTAAATCCCGAAATCTAGCAGCTTTTTGCCCGCGCGTCTGCGGGCCCGACAGCTCTTGACCTGCGCGACCGATACAATCGACGGTTATAGGCCATAAGACGGCGAGACATCCCGACAACCGGCTACCCCCTTCCGTCCGTCGGCCGCCTCGTCTCAAATGAGGCTCGTTTTGAAGCGCGGACAGGAGGCGGAGCGATGGCGACCAACGAATCTCTTCTCAGCGGCGGCCAGCTTGTCGTTGCCGCGCTCCGCGCTCACGGCGTCGACATGGCCTTTAGTGTCGCCGGCGAAAGCTATCTCGAGGTGCTCGATGCGCTCTTCGACGCCTCCGATATCCGCCTGGTAACCTGCCGGCAGGAGGGCGGCGCCGCCTTCATGGCCGAGGCCTATGGTAAGCTCACCGGAAAGCCCGGGGTGCTGCTCGTCACCCGCGGGCCCGGCGCCTGCAACGCCTCGATCGGCATTCACACCGCCTTCCAGGATTCGACCCCAATGGTCGCGTTGGTCGGCCAGGTCGCGCGCCATCAGCTTGACCGCGAGGCCTTCCAGGAGGTCGATTTCCGCCGGATGTTCGCACCGCTGGCCAAGTGGGCCGCGCAGATCGACATGTCCGAGCGCGTCCCCGAGCTGATCAACCAAGGTTTCCATATCGCCGCCTCCGGACGGCCGGGCCCGGTCGTCCTGGCGCTTCCCGAGGATATGCTGCGCGACCGCTGCGTGGCGGCGGTCGCCGGACCCTACCGAGCCGTGCGCGCCCATCCGGGGGCGGCCGATGTCCGCGAGCTGCGCCGGCTTCTAGCCATCGCAGAGCGACCGATGGTGCTGGTCGGGGGCAGTGGTTGGAGCGACGAAGCGTGCCGCGACATCGCGGGGTTTGCGCTAGCAAACGACCTACCGGTCTGTTGCGCGTTCCGCCGCCAGGACATCGTGGACAACCGCCTTTCCTGCTTTGTCGGGGACCTCGGCACCGGGGCGAGTCCCTCCCTGGTGGCTCGTGTCAGGCAGGCCGACCTCTTGCTCGCAGTCGGAGCGCGAATCGGCGAGATCACCTCGCAATCCTATAGCCTGCTCGGCATCCCCGAGCCGGGCAAGGTGCTGATCCATGTGCACGCCAGCGCCGAGGAGCTGGGCCGCGTGTTTCGCCCGAGCTTGGCCATCCAGTCGGGGATGCGCGAATTCGCCGCCGCCGTTGCTATGCTGGCGCCGCTGGCTGCGCCGCGCTGGTCGTCCTGGCGCGAAGCGGCGCGCGCTGAATACGAGGCGGGACTTATTCCCTCTCCCTCAGGTGGTTCCCTCGATCTCGGCGAAATCATGCGATGGCTGCGCGACCGCCTTCCCGACGACGCGATCGTGACCAGTGACGCAGGTAATTTTAGCGGCTGGCCGAACCGCTTTCTGCAGTACCGCCGGCCAGGACGCCAACTCGGACCGACCAGCGGGGCGATGGGTTACGGTGTACCCGCGGCGGTCGCGGCCAAACTCGTCCATCCGGATCGTCTGGTTGTCGGCTTTTGCGGCGACGGTGGCTTTATGATGACCGGTCAGGAGTTGGCGACCTCGATTCTGGAAGGGACCGGACCGATCATTCTGGTATTCAACAACGCCATGTACGGAACCATCCGGATGCACCAGGAGCACCGCTTCCCGGGCCGCGTCGTCGGGACGGCACTAAAGAACCCGGACTTTCTCGCCCTCGCTCGGGCCTATGGCGTCTTTGGCGCTTCGATCACGAGCACTGCGGATTTCGTGCCAGCCTTCGAAGAGGCCGCCTCGAGCAGCCGGGCGGCAGTCATCGAACTCAAGATGGATCCGGAGATAATTACGACGCGCACGACATTGTCAGAGATCCGGCGGCAAGCCGAGGCGCGCCAGGCCGAAGGGGCGGAGGCGTGACCATCGCGGGACTGCCCAGCAGCACTGGTCGGCTCGAAGCTATCCCGGCCGAGGCGTACTTTATCGCGCGGCGCTGAGGCGATCGAGCAGGATCGAGGCTGCCTTCGCCTCGGCGCTGCGCTTCGACGAGGCGGTCGCGCTGGCACGCTCGCCTCCCGGGACACTCGCCATCACGGTGAAGATCGGCGCATGATCCGGTCCGCTTGTCGCCACCAGTTGGTAGGCTGGGAGGGCCAGACCGCGCGCCTGAGCCCATTCCTGCAACGCGGTCTTTGGGTCGCGCGGCGGTTCCTCCATCTCGTCCATCAGCGGCTCCCAGAACCGTCGGACAAAGGCTGAAGCAGCGTCAAAGCCGCCATCGAGATAGATTGCCGCGATCAAGGCTTCGCAAGCATCGGCGAGAATTCCGGGGTTACCTGCGGCCCCCGCGGCTGCCTCGGCCCGCGAGAGGACGAGATGTTGTCCCAGGCCGATCGTTTCAGCGACCCGAACAAGCGCCTCGCGGCGCACGAGGTGGGTATGCCGGCGTGCAAGATCGCCCTCGGGCTCGCCTTCGAACCGTCGCCAGAGACAATCGGCAACGACGAGACCGAGAACTCGGTCTCCGAGGAATTCGAGGCGTTCGTAGCCGCGCTTGACAGGCTTCTTGCGCCGACCGCGTCGACCTTCGGGGATGAGTGCGGAGGGATGGGTCAGCGCCTCCTCGCAGAGCTCGCGCCTGGCGAACGCGTAGCCGATGATGTGCGGAAGCTCCTCCGCCGACAAAATCCCTCTCTGCCGACGCTTGCGTTAGTTCACGCCGTGGAACAGCCGACTATAGCGAATCGCGAACGGCCATTTCCAGAACTCCCACAGGCGCGCCGACCCGTCGGTCGAAAAGAAGATGAACTCGGCACGTCCGACCAGGTTTTCCGCAGGTACGTAGCCGACGGCCGACAGCACGCGACTATCCTGTGAATTGTCGCGATTGTCCCCCATCATGAAGTATTCGCCAGGTGGCACGTTATATACCTGAGTATTGTCGAGCGGACCGTTGTCGCCCATTTTGATGATGCGATGCTGCACGCCATTTGGCAGAGTTTCGATATATTGGGCAAGCGGGATCATCGCCCCATTATTTTCTTGATAGAGGTAATCCTCGACGCGCTTGCGCGGGCATTGCTGGTCATTGATGTATAGGATGCCGTTCTTCATCTGGATGTGATCGCCGGGGAGGCCGATGACCCGTTTGATATAATCCGTAGAGTTGTCTGTCGGCAGCTTGAACACCGTTACATCCCCACGCTCGGGTGAGTGGAACAATATTCGCCCCGAGAACAGCGGTAATCCCAGCGGCAAGGAGTAGCGGCTATATCCGTAAGAGAATTTCGACACGAACAAATAGTCGCCTATCAGCAACGTCGGCACCATCGAACCGGATGGAATATTGAAAGGTTCAAAAGCGACAGTGCGGACCACCAGGGCAATCAGAATAGCGTAAACGACGGTCTTTATAGTGTCGACGACACCACCCGAGGATTTTTTCTTGGTGATGCCGGTGCGTGCAGAATTGGCTTTCATGGATTGCCTGGAGCGCCCGGTTGCCACAAGATCAAGCCGATCGAGATCCCGGGAGTCAAGGGTGCGCCTGCCGAAAAAATTCTCGTTGCTCAGCCGTTTCTGGCAGGCACGGCGGTAATGATTACGACCGCCTGGGCGATCGGCGGCTCGTCAGTCAGCGTGAGGTCGAGGCGGGCCGTCATTCCCGCCGGTGTAATCTCTTCGAGCCGGCGCAGCGCGCCGCCCGCCAGCCGCATCGATGGCTGTCCCGAAGGCAGATTGACCACCCCTAGGTCGCGCCAGAAGACGCCGTCGCGAAAGCCAGTACCGAGAGCCTTCGAACAGGCCTCCTTAGCGGCAAATCGGCGGGCATAACTCGCCGCCCGATCGGAGCGCCGATCGCATTTTTGGCGCTCGGCATCGGTAAAGATGCGATCCAGAAAACGATCTCCAAAGCGCTCGATCACCTGCTCGATGCGGCGTATGTCGATCAGATCGCTGCCAAGGCCGAGGATCATCGCGGGCGGCGATCGAAAATAAACGCGCCGATTCGTGTCAAATGCCAGCGAGCGGCGGCCATCAACCGCGCGCTCTCTCGACCGAGTTGATGACCGGGTTGGCTCGCAATGCGGCAATGATCGTCGTCAAGTGCTTTACGTCGCCGACCTCGATGTCGATCATAATCTCAAAGAAGTCCGGCGAGCGGTTGGTGATCTTCAAATTACTGATGTTGCCACCTTGCTTACCGATCACCGTGGTCAGGCTGCCTAAATTGCCGGGCTCGTTGGCGATCGTAACATTGAGCCGACCGACATGGACCGCGTCGGCATCACTGTTGCTCCAGGCCACATCGAGCCAGCGCTCCGGGCTCTCGGCGAAGCTCTCGAGCGTGTCGCAGTCGATCGTGTGGATCGTCACACCTCTGCCCGTCGTCACGATGCCAACGATGCGGTCTCCGGGAAGCGGGTGGCAACAGCCGGCAAAATGCAAGGCCATGCCAGGAATTAGGCCACGGATCGGGACCGCCATCTCGTTGCGTTTTGCGATGCGCCGCGCGCGCGCCAGCGAAACGACCTTTGTCTTGACTTCCTGGGGTTGCGGGAAGGCAGCGTTGATGACCGCGCGTCCGGTAGCTAGCCCTTGACCAACCGCGACATAAAGATCCTCTACAGTCGCGCAGTTAAAATTCTTCAGCACGGCCTCAAGCGGTCGCTCTGAAAACTCTTGGCCTTCCTGGCGGAACGCCTTTTGTACGATAGCCCGCCCAAGATCGAGATACTGGGCGCGCTGCTGGGTGCGGACAAAACGGCGGATGCGCGCACGCGCCTTGCCGGTGACGACAAACCGTTCCCACGTCGGCGAGGGCGTCTGCGCCCTCGAGGTGATGATCTCGACCTGGTCGCCGTTGCCGAGCTGGGTACGCAGCGGAACCATACGGCTGTTTATCTTCGCTCCGACGCACCTATCGCCGATTTCCGAGTGGACCGCATAGGCGAAATCAACAGGCGTCGCGCCGCGCGGGAGCGCGATCAGATCACCCTTCGGAGTAAAGGCGAAGACCTGATCCTGAAACATCTCGAGCTTGGTGTGCTCAAGGAACTCCTCCGGCCCGGAGGCGTGGTCAAGGATATCCAACAGCTCGCGCAACCACCGGTATTGCGGCCCTTCCGTCGTGCCGGCGCCTTGTTTGTAGGTCCAATGCGCGGCAACGCCGAGCTCCGCGATTTCATGCATATCGCGGGTGCGGATCTGCACCTCGATGCGCTGCTGCTCGGGCCCAATGACCCCAGTGTGGAGCGAGCGATAATTATTCGGCTTGGGCGTCGAGACGAAGTCTTTGAACCGGCCGGGGACCACATGATAGGCAGAATGGATGATGCCGAGGGCGTGGTAGCAATCGGCGATATCGTCGACGAGGATGCGAAACGCCATCACGTCGGAGAGCTGCTCGAAGGCGACGTTCTTGCGCTGCATCTTGCGCCAGATCGAATAGGGCGATTTCTCACGACCAGAGACGACCGCCCCGTCGAGCCCGCCCTCGGCGAGTTTGCGATCGAGCTCGGCGAGGATGCGCGGCACGACGCGAGCACCCTTGTCGCGCAGGAAATCAAGACGTGCCAGAATGCTGCCGCGCGCATCGCTCTGCAGCTCGGCGAACGCGAGGTCTTCGAGCAGGTCCTTCATTCGATGCATGCCGAGCCGCTCCGCCAGCGGCGCGTAGATATCCATCGTCTCCCGAGCGATCCGCCGGCGCCTTTCATCGCTCTTGATGAACGCCAACGTCTGCATGTTGTGCAGCCGGTCGGCGAGCTTGACGAGCAGCACGCGAATGTCCTCGGACATGGCAAGGACAAGCTTGCGGAAATTCTCGGCCTGCTTGGTCTGATCGGATTGCAGCTCGATCCGCGACAGCTTGGTCACTCCGTCGACGAGGCGAGCGATTTCCCGACCGAACACCCGATCGATGTCATCGAGGGTAGCAACGGTGTCTTCGACGGTATCGTGCAGCAACCCGGTCACGATCGACGCGGTATCGAGCTTCATCTGGGCAAGGATGCCGGCGACCTCGACCGGATGAGAAAAGTATGGGTCGCCCGAGTCACGCAGCTGTGCGCCGTGGGCCTTCATAGAGTATACATAGGCACGGTTGAGCGCGTCCTCGTCTGCGCTCGGATCGTAGCCCTTGACGAGCTCGACCAGCTCGAATTGCCGCATCATGATAACGGCGTCCGCGTCTCGCGCCCGCAGCCGCCGGGGCGGGATCGCTGCGGCAGCACTAAGCTCATGAGCAACGCCGCTCGCCAGCCTCGACGCGCTGCCCGGGATCAGAGATCCTCGTCAAAATCACCCGGCAGATCGCGCGCTGGAACATCGGCGAGATCGGCCTCTTCCTCGGCCCCCAGGATGTCCACAGCGAGTTCTTCGTCGAGCGCTTCCTCCTCCAGGCCAGCTTCCTCCTCCCCGATGTCTTCCGCCTCGAGGTCGGCTTCCTCCTCGAGCAGGGTGTCACTTCCGGGGGGAACCCCGAACAGCGCCGGGTCCAGTTCGAGTTCGTGGGTTTCCTCGGGCTCGTCGATCTCCACGTGCTTTTGCATGCCGCGCACCACGGAGCCTCTCAGATGTTCGAGCCCTATTGTCTCATCGGCTATTTCGCGCAAAGCAACGACCGGATTCTTGTCGTCGTCTCGATCCAGCGTCAGCGGCGCGCCGGAGGTAATTTCGCGAGCGCGCTGCGCGGCGAGCAGCACGAGCTCGAAACGATTCGGGACCTTGAGGACACAGTCTTCGACGGTAACGCGAGCCATTCCATCGCTCTTCAGAAGGGGAAACCAGCAAAATATATGGGGCGTATCGGGCGGCGGCAACAGCAAGCGCAAACGCATGCGGGCTGGCGGAGCCGCCGCGCTTGACCCCCGTCGCGGCGGACGCCTATATGACGTGTGTCCGGCCGGATGGCAGAGTGGCTATGCAGAGGACTGCAAATCCTCGTACAGCGGTTCGATTCCGCTTCCGGCCTCCAGGGGGGATCTGCGTCTGCGGCACCAAGCGCCCCCTGATCCCCGGTAGCTCAGTTGGTAGAGCGAGCGGCTGTTAACCGCTTGGTCGCTGGTTCGAGTCCGGCCCGGGGAGCCAATAGGAGCGAGGGGTTAGGCGATATTCAGCCTAGCCCCTTCGTTCTGTTCTGGAGCCGTGCCAACGTGTTCGGCAACACTGAAGCACTAGCGCCGCGCTCTGCATCCGGCTTGTTGCTCAACCGCGCACCGATCACGCCTAACCACCATCGGCCTAATATCGCCCTCTGGTGGGACGAGCATGTAGGGCTGCGTCTCTCCATGCCCAATCGCAGCAGCATTTGACAATCTGAGCTTCGACGCGGAAAAGGCCGCATCTCTTGCACGTCCTCCGGGTGACGAGTCGAAGCCAAACCTGGCGAATTGCCAACCAGCTCGGGACTGCGATCTTCATAGATCGTTGCGGAACAATCGTTTGACCCCTTCCCCTGCACGCTAACAGAGGACTGGTCGCCTGGACCTGTGTTTTTTATAGGGTCTGACGGACGGGCGCGTGCCCTCCGTGCGCCCGCGTTTCATTGCTTCGGCGCAGTCAACCGGCCGGCTCGGCCGCCGACCGCAGATGTGGCGCGCGATTTAGCGCAGCACGCCGACCTTCTTGCGCTCGATCAGCTCAAAATCGATTTGCGCGCCGAGGCCGGGCTCGGTCGGCGCGTGGACGAAGCCGTCGCGATCCACGGTGATATCCTGCGCGAGCCCGTATTTCTGCATCGCGTCGGGCAGCAGTACCTCGAAGAACTCGGTGTTTCGGATCGCCATGATGACGTGCAGGTTGGCGACATTGTTCAAAGAGTTGCCGCCGTGATGCACCTC
>JAFAHQ010000045.1 GCA_019237135.1 Alphaproteobacteria bacterium | reverse complement strand
ATCGTCACCGGCGCGGGTCGGGGGTTCTGTTCGGGAGCGGATGTCGACCGTATGGCCGGGCAGCCGCACGATTTGCGCGCCGATCGCGAGCGCATGCAGCGCGGCGGACACACCTTTATTCGCACATTGCACGCGATCGAGAAGCCGGTGATCGCCGCGGTGCGCGGGCCAGCCGTCGGCATCGGGTGGAGCATCGCGCTCGCCTGCGACCTCGTGGTGGCCTCGAAGACGGCGCGCTTCTCACAGATTTTCCGGCGCATCGGCTTGGCACCAGACGGCGGAGCCATCTGGTTTCTGACCCGCCGGCTCGGCATGGCGAAAGCCAAGGAGCTGGTGTTCTCGGCGCGTTTTGTCGAGGCCGAAGAGGCGCTCGCACTCGGCCTCGTCAACCATGTCGTCGAGGACGACCAGCTCATAGCCAAGAGCGAAGAGCTTGCCGCCGACCTCGCCGAGGCGCCGACTTTTGCGTTGGGGCTGGCGAAGAAATTGTTCCATGCCGCTCTCGGCCCCAGCCTCGAGAGCTACCTCGAAATCGAGAGCTTGGTGCAGCCGCAGCTGCACATGACGGCCGACAACGCCGAGGGCGTCGCGGCGTTCAGAGAAAAGCGGAAGCCGACTTTTATCGGCCGTTGACCTGTCGAGCTGCGCCCCTTAGCGGGCTTGATTGCCCATCAGCCGTGCGGTGAGGGCCGTCATCACCAGAGATAAGCCGAAGAACAGCATATTGATGCCGACCAAAAGGCCGATCGCCCAATCAGCCGAGCTCGGCCAGCCATCCCAGATCAGAAAGGCGAGCAACAAGTCGACGATCCCGCTGAACAATACCCAGCCCCAGCTCCTGAGGTGCTCGCGGTGCTGCACTGCAAGCACAATCGCGGTGATGCCTTCGAGGATAAAGAACGCGATCAATACCATCGTAAGGGTCAGAGCACCCGCGAGGGGTCGAAAGATCAGGATCAAGCCGAACACGATCGCCAGCAGTGCGGTCAGCAATGACCATGCAAAGCCCGGCATCGCCCGCGACCGCCACACCGACAAGGCGCGGAAAATGCCGCCGATGAAGAACAGCCAGCCGACAAAGATGCTTACCGCGAATGTCGCGACGTTGGGCTCGGCCACCGCCAGAAACCCGAGCACCATCATGACAATGCCCTGCGCGAGGACGAGCTTCCAATGGGCGTGGATCGTCGCCGCCATCTGGCGGCGGATGCCTTCGATATCGGGCTGAATGCTCATGTCTTCGGCTCGGTCATAATCATTAACCGGGCGACTATAGCCGTTTGGTCGGACCGGTGACCACCATAAGGTTCAAGCGGAGGTCCGGCCGAGAAAGTCTAGGCAACCCTGCAGGATGTAGGCGGCCGCGACGCGATCGACGACCTCGGCACGGCGCTTCCTGGTCATGTCGTGGGCGATCATCTCGCGGGTCACTGCGGCGGTCGATAACCGCTCGTCCCAAAAGACGATCGGCAGATCGTGGAATGCCATCAAGTTTCGCGAGAACTGACGCACTGACTGCGTTCGGGGCCCGTCGGCGCCGGCGAGGGTCAACGGCAGACCGATAACCAACCCGCCCACGCTGTGGGCGCCGACCAACGCGAACAGCCGCGCCATATCCTCGCTGAAGCGTCGGCGGCGAATCGTTTCGAGCGGTGTTGCGATGACCCGGCGCGTATCCGACAGAGCGAGGCCGATGGTTTTGGTCCCAACATCGAGACCCATCAGCCGCATACCCACCGCCACAGCCTCGCGGAGCTCCGCAGGATTCTCTAGGATCATGACCGACGATAACCCGGAGACGCTGAGATCATGGCGCTAGACAAGGAGACAGTGGCGCACATTGCCACCCTGGCGCGGATCAGGGTCGCCGAGGCGGAACTCGAGCTGCTGGCGAACGAGCTGTCGCACATTCTGTCCTGGGTCGAACAGCTGAACGAGGTCGACACGACCGGGGTGGCGCCGATGGCAAGTGCGGCGGCGGCGAGCTTGCCGATGCGCGACGACGCGGTCAACGACGGTGGCTGTCGCGAAGCGATTCTGGGCAATGCGCCGCGCGTGGCGCGTGGCTTCTTTACCGTCCCGAAGGTCGTCGAATGAGTGACCTCGCGCTGCTCGCGCTCAACCTCACCGAGGCCCGTGACGGGCTCGCCCGCAAGATGTTTTCCGCGCGTGAGCTCGCCGCCGCCTATAACGACGCGGTCTCTAAAGCCAAGCCGCTCAACGCGTATATTACGCCCACACCCGAGCGCGCACTTGCGATGGCCGACGCTGCGGACGAGCGCCTGGCGCGCGGCGAGGCGTTGCCGCTCGACGGCATTCCGATCGCGGTCAAGGACCTCTTCTGCACCAAGGACATTTTGACCACTGCAGGATCGCACGTTCTTGACGGGTTTCATCCGCCCTATGAATCGACGGTGAGCGACAAGCTGTGGCAGGCCGGCGGGGTCATGCTCGGCAAGACCAACCTCGACGAGTTCGCGATGGGCTCGTCGAACACGACAAGCTGGTATGGTCCGGTCGAAAACCCGTGGCGGCGGCCAGGAGACAACCGGCCGCTGGTCCCCGGCGGCTCGTCGGGCGGATCGGCAGCTGCGGTTGCGGCGCATGCGGCACTCGCCGCGATCGGAACCGATACCGGCGGCTCGATCCGCCAGCCAGCGAGCTTTTGCGGCATCGTCGGGCTGAAGCCGACGTACGGGCGCTGCTCGCGCTGTGGGGTCGTTGCCTTTGCCTCGTCGCTCGACCATCCCGGGCCGATGGCGCGAACGGTCCGCGACGTGGCGATTATGCTCAGCGCGATGGCCGGGCACGACCCCAGGGATTCGACCTCCGCGCCGGTGCCAGTAGCGGATTTCGAGAAAGCGCTTACCGGCGATATTCGCGGCCTCCGTGTCGGCATCCCCCAGGAATACCGCGTCGACGGGATGCCTAGAGACATCGAAGCTCTGTGGCAGCAAGGGGTCGAATGGCTGCGCACGGCAGGCGCCGAGCCGGTCGAGATCAGCCTGTCGATGACCAAATATGCGTTGCCGACCTACTACATCATCGCGCTGGCCGAGGCTTCCTCGAATCTCGCGCGCTATGACGGCGTGCGGTTCGGGCTTCGGGTCGAAGGCGATGGCCTCGAAGAGATGTACGAGCTGACCCGCGCGGCCGGATTCGGCGCCGAGGTCCGTCGCCGCGTGCTGATCGGTACCTACGTGCTGTCGGCCGGATATTACGATGCCTATTATCTGAAGGCGCAGCGGGTGCGCACCCTGATTGCTCGCGACTTCGCCGCGGCGTTCGAGCGGGTCGACTGCATCCTGACCCCGACCGCCCCGTCGACGGCTTTTGCCATCGGCGAGAAGAGCGGCGACCCGATTGAAATGTATCTGAACGACGTGTTTACCGTGCCGGCGAACCTCGCCGGGGTGCCGGCGATTTCGGTCCCGGCCGGGCTCTCAGGCGACGGGCTGCCGCTCGGTCTGCAGATCACCGGCCGCGCTTTTGACGAGGAGACGGTGCTGCGGGTCGCCCAGGTCTTGGAAAACGCCGCGTCGTTCCGACATCTGCCGAGTTTTTTGGCGGGAGCGGGTCGATGATCGAGGGCCGCACCGGGAAGTGGGAGACGGTGATCGGGCTAGAAGTCCATGCCCAAGTGATCTCGAAGGCCAAGCTGTTTTCGGGAGCTGCCACCGGTTTCGGCGCCAAACCGAATACCCAGGTCTCACCGGTCGATGCCGGGTTTCCGGGGATGCTGCCTGTCATCAATCGTTTTTGCATCGAGCAGGCGGTCAAGACCGGCCTCGGCCTCGCCGCCGAGATCAACTTGCATAGCGTCTTCGAACGCAAGAACTACTTCTACCCCGACCTCCCGGCCGGCTATCAGATCTCGCAATATTTGCAACCGGTCGTCGGGCATGGCCGGGTCAGTCTGGACATGCCCAACGGGACGGTGCGCGAGATCGGCATCACCCGGCTGCATCTCGAGCAGGACGCCGGCAAGAGCCTGCACGATCGGCACCCGAGCCTGACTTATGTCGACTTGAACCGGGCCGGCGTCGCGCTGATGGAGATCGTCTCCGAGCCCGATCTCCGAAGCGGCGAGGAGGCGGGCCTCTATTTGCGCAAATTGCGTTCGATCCTTCGCTATCTCGGCACCTGCGACGGCAATATGGAGGAGGGCTCGCTGCGCTGCGACGCCAACGTCTCGGTGCGGCGTCCAGGCGCGCCTCTCGGCACGCGCTGCGAGATCAAGAATGTCAACTCGATCCGTTATGTGATGCAGGCGATCGAGTACGAAGCGCGGCGCCAGATCGAGGTCATCGAGGAGGGCGGGACAGTCGAGCAGCAAACGCGTCTGTTTGACGCCGCACGCGGCGTCACCCGACCGATGCGCTCGAAGGAGGAGGCGCACGACTATCGCTATTTCCCCGACCCCGATCTGTTGCCGCTTGTGCTCGACCCTGATTGGGTCGAGCGGATCCGCGCCGACTTGCCGGAACTGCCCGACGCAAGGAAAGCGCGCTTCATGTCGGAGTACGGTCTCTCGGCCGATGACGCCGGGGTGCTGGTCGCCGAGAAGGAGACCGCGTTGTATTTCGAGCGGGTCGCCCAACGGCGCGAGTCCAAGGTGGCGGCCAACTGGGTTATGGGCGATCTGTTTGGCGCGCTAAACCGGCTCGGGGTCGGGATTCATCTGTCGCCTGTCTCGGCCGAGCAGCTCGGGGCACTGATCGACCTGATCGCCGACGGCACGATTTCCGGCCGGCTCGCGAAGGATGTCTTCGCCGAGATGGTTGCATCGAGTGCCGATCCCGCCGCGATCGTTGAGGCGAAAGGGCTACGCCAAATGACCGATTCGAGCGCGATAGAGGCTGCGATCGACACGGTCCTCGCGTCCCAAGCCGGCAGGGTCGCAGAATACCGCGCCGGCCGCGATAAGCTCTACGGCTTCTTTGTCGGCCAGGTCATGCGCGCTACCCAAGGCAAGGCCAACCCCGCCCTCGTCAACCAGTTGCTGAAAAAGAAGCTTGCAGGGTAGCGCAGCCATGGGTCATTGGACGCTCGACGATATCCCCTGGGACCGCTTCGATTGCGGCGAGCTTGACCCGGATGTCGTGCGTATTGTCAAGGCGGCCAGCCTCGTCGAGTACAACGGTGCGGCCTATGCGCATCATCTGTGCCGCATCTTCGATGACGATCCCGACTTCCAGCAAGCGGCGCGGCGGTGGGGCGACGAGGAAATCCAGCACGGGCGGGCATTGGCGCGTTGGGCTGCGCTTGCCGACCCGACCTTTGATTTCGAACTTGCCTTCAGCCGCTTTCGAGCTGGCTATCAGGTCGATTTCGATAGCGACTCCTCGCGCCGTGGCTCGCGCTCGGGCGAGATGATCGCGCGCTGCATGGTCGAGGTTGGAACAAGTTCATATTATTCGGCGCTGCGCGATGGCGTGCGGGAACCCGTTCTGAAGGAGATCTGTCGCTACATCGCGGCCGACGAGATCCGGCACTACAAGCTCTTCTACAGGAACCTGACGAGCTGCCTCTCGCACGAGCGGGTCGGGTTCTGGAAGCGCCTCCGGGTGGGCTTGAGGCGGATCGCCGAAGCCCAGGATGACGAGCTCGCCTACGCTTATTACGCGGCGAACGAGACCGACGGCCCGTATGACCGCCGTCGCTGCAGCCGTGCCTATGCCCGGCAGGCCTTCGCGCTCTACCGCGAGCGCCATGTCAGACACATCGTTGCGATGGTCTTCAAGGCTGTCGGCCTGGCCCCGCGCGGGTGGCTCGCCCGCGCAGCCAGTCGACTCGCCTGGGGCGCTATGCGCTACCGGCTGGCGAAGGCAGCGGCTTAGGCCTTAGCCGAGGAGCCTGCGCTGCTCAGCGGCCTGATCCTGGAAAGATCGCAGCAGACGCGCCTCAGGGCTCGGCGCGCAATTGGTGTAGCCGGCGCCGAGCGCCTTAAGCTGCGCTGCGTCGCGCGGGAAAGCGGCGTGGTTCAACGGCAAGGCGAGCCGCACTCCCGCTCCCTTCTTGACCGCTTCGCGTACCCGGTCGATCGCCGCGACGAGTCTTGGGTGGTCGGGCTGTCCGCTGACGCCGAGCGAGCGCGACAGGTCCGACGGCCCGACCGCCAGCAGGTCGACTCCCTCCACCGCAGCGATCTCGTCGATCCGCTCGACCGCTGCCATGTCCTCGATCATGCAGGCTAACAGGATCTCGCGGTTGGACTGCGCCATATGCTCGACCAGCGGCATCTTGCCGAATTCGGCGGCACGACTGCCCGCTGCCATGCCGCGATCGCCGAGTGGCGGGTAGCGCACGGCCTTGACCGTGGCGCGCGCGGTTGCCGCGTCACCGACGTGCGGCACCTGGATGCCCTGTACGCCCATATCCAGCAGCCGGAGGATGAAGGCCGGATCGAACCCAGGCGTGCGCACGATCGGCGTGATTCCGACGCGCTCCGCCGCCATCACTGCGAGCTGCACATCGTGCAAATCGAAGCTGGTGTGCTCCATGTCGATGAAAGCCGCATCGAAGCCGGCAAGCCCGATCAGCTCCACGATCTGCGGGTCGGCGATCCCGCCCACATGGGTTCCCAAGGCAAGGCCGCCTTCTCGCAGGATGCGCTTGACCCGATTCTCTCTCACCTTCGCCTCCCTTCCCTCTTCACCGTCGGCGCTAGGCCGCCCGCGCCGACCCCGCACGTCGCAGGCTGGCGATGATCATGTCCGTATCCATGACATCGCCAAACGTATTGTAAAAGGCGCTCAACGACGTGTCGTGCTCCTCCTGACTGAGGGCGGCGTTGCCGTCGCTGACCATGATCGTGCGAAAGTTCGTCATATTGGCGTCGCGCGCCGAGCTTTCACAGCACACGTTGGTGACGGTCCCAGTGATCAGCACGGTATCGAAGCCGCGAGAGCGCAGCCGGTCGGGCAGTTCGGATGTGCCCGGCATAAATGCGCTGTAGCGGTATTTCTTGACGATCTCGTCCTCCGGCCGCACGTCGAGTTCCGGCCACAGCTCATGGCCGAGCGTCCCCTCGGAAAGTGCAGCGATGCGCTTGGCGCGGAACTCCGGTGTTGGCAGCTCATAGGCCACCGACCATTCGGCGAAACAGGGCTCGTCATGGGTCATCTTGATCCAGAATACGCCGCCGCCGGTCTCGCGCACCGCCGCCGCCAACCGGTTGACCGCGGGTACGATGTCGCGTGCCGCCGGCACCGCGGCGAACCCGACCGCGTCGTTCATGAAGGCGTGCTGCAGATCGATGACGACGAGCGCCGTCCGCGACGGGTCGAGATCGGCGAACGAGTGCTCCGTTCCGCGCCGTTCCTTTACGCGCCGCACGATCGTCTCGGGGATGCTCGCACCGTTTAGTTTCATCGGAATTTCCTCGATCGATCAGGTCGGTGTCGGTGCATCCGGATGGATAAGGTTGGCATTGCGCAGATCCGCCCACAGCCCCGGCGGGATAGGATAGCGCAGAAGCTTTGAGTTTTCCTCCATCTCCCGGACATTACGCGGCCCGGGGAGGACCGCCGCGACGGCCGAATGGGCGAGTGGAAATTGTAACGCTGCCGCGATCAGCGGTACCCCGTGACTGTCGCAAACCGCCCGGATCGCGTTCACCCGATCAACGATCTCGGGCGGAGCGGGTCGGTAATTCCAGCTGTTGCGTCCCGCCAGTACGCCCGTGTTGTGCACCGCGCCGACCACGATCGAAATGCCCGACCGCACGCATTTCGGCAGCAGGTCATCGAGCGGGTCCTGCTCCAGGAGCGTGTACCGACTGGCGAGCAGGAAGGCGTCCCAGTCGCCCCATTGCATCGCCTCCAGCAGCGCCTCCCGCTCGTTGACGCCAATTCCTATCGCCCGTACCGTGCCGGCGCGGCGGAGTTCTTCGAGCGCGCGGTATCCGCCGCCGCGAAACGTCCGCATGATCTCGGGATGCGCATCCCTGTGCTGCCCCGCTCCGAGATCGTGTGCGTAGAGGATGTCGATCCGCGCCAAGCCGAGCCGCTGCAGACTGTCCTCGAACCCGCGCATGATCCCGTCGTAGGTGTAGTCGAAAGCCGTATTGAACGGTAACGGATGCCGGTACGGCTCGGTTGCGGGAGCCTGTGTGCGCGGGCGCAACAGTCGGCCGACTTTCGTCGATAATACGTATTCGTCACGCGGCATTTCGCGCAGCGCGTCGCCAACACAACGCTCCGCCTGCCCGTAGCCGTAAAAGGGCGCGGCGTCGACGTAGCGCACGCCCGTTGCCCAAGCCGCGCGCACGATCGCCTCCGCCTCGGCGCGCATCACCGGCACGCGGTGACCGCCGAGGGTCGCACAACCGAGCCCGAGAACGGTTACCTCAAGCGAGGTACGCCCGAGAGGGCGTTTCTCGAAACCCGCCATATCGTCATCTCCCTTATTCGCTCAATCCTCTCACTATGCTCTGCCAATATTAAAGCGGATTGATCGAGGCATTGGTGTGATAAATAGAATTAACCAAATTTAGTCGCCCAGGGAGCCCTCTTGCTCGCGATTTATGCTTGATCATTTCGATCTCGTGGCCTAGTCGCGCTCGTCCCGTCGGGTGGGGCGCAATTACGGGCTGTCAGGCCGCGGCTCTAGAAATCCGGCGGGTGTCGGCGCGTGCGGGTGGAGCAACTTGGCATCGCGCAGGTCGCTCCACAGGGCCGGAGGAATAGGATACTGCAGGAACTTCACGTTGGCCGCAAACTCCGCGACGCTGCGCGGGCCCGGGATAACCGCTGCGACTGCAGGATGGGCGAGCGGAAATTGCAATGCCGCCGCAGCCAAAGGTACCCGGTGACTATCGCAAACCGCTTTGATTCGGTCTACCCGAGCGACGATCTCGGGCGGTGCTGCTTTGTAGTTCCAGGTGTCCCGCCCGGCGAGAATGCCCGAGTTCAGCGAACCGCCAACGACGATCGATATGCCCGAAGAAAGGCACTTCGGGAGTAGATCATCGAGTGGCGCCTGCTCAAGAAGGGTATAACGCCCGGCGAGAAGAAAGGCATCCCAAGCGCCGCATTCCATCGCCTCCAGCAATACTTCCCGCTCATTGACGCCGATCCCGATCGCCTGCACGTCGCCGCAACGGCGCAGCTCCTCGAGCGCGCGGTAGCCGCCGTCGCGGAGTGCACTCATGATCGCGGGATGCCCTTCCCGACCATGCTGCATCGCACCGATGTCGTGCACGTAGAGTATGTCGATCCTGCCCAGACCAAGCCGCTGCAAGCTGTCTTCGAACGAGCGCATGATCGCGTCGTAGGAGTAGTCGAACACCGCACCGAACGGCATCAGATGTTGCTGGCGCTCGGTTGCGGTTAGGTTTGCGTGTGGGCGCAGCAACCGTCCGACTTTTGTCGACAATACCCATTCGTCACGCGGTACTTCGCGCAACGCGTCGCCGACGCAACGCTCCGCTTGTCCAAACCCGTAAAAGGGCGCCGTGTCGACGTAGCGCACGCCGCTCGCCCAAGCCGCGCGCACGATCGCTTCGGCTTCTGCGCGACTGACCGGCACCCGGCTGCCGCCGAGGGTCGCGCAGCCTAGACCGAGAGCGGTCACTTCGAGCGCGGTGCGCCCGAGAGGGCGTTTCTCGAAACCGGTCATGTTTGCCTCTTCCCGATTCCTGTCGGTTAACGTCGGATCCGCGCGATCGGATCATTATCTTCATTAAGAGAGCTCATCACGAAGGCGCTGTGACATGATCGTGGTATTCGGCTCGATAAACGTCGATCTGATCGTCCCGGTCCCGCGCCTGCCACGACCAGGCGAGACCGTACTCGGCGGCGATTATGCCCTTCTCCCCGGGGGCAAGGGCGCCAATCAGGCGTTGGCTGCTCGCCGTGCCGGTGCAGAGGTGGTGCTGGCCGGGGCCGTCGGCGCGGATTCTTTTGCCGATATAGCGCTCGACTTGCTGCGCCGTGATGGTGTCGATACGCGATTGGTGCGGGTAGTTGAGCGGCCGACGGGCTGCGCTGCGATAATGGTGTCGAGCGACGGGGAGAACACGATCGCTGTGGCACCGGGCGCCAACGCGAGCGCGCGATCGGACCAGGTTCCCGACGAGCTCCTGAGCGCAGGCACCACACTCGTCGGTCAGATGGAGGTGCCTCCGAGCGAAACCGCGCTGTTGATCAGGCGCCTGCGGGGGTGCGGCGGATACAGCCTGCTCAACCTGGCGCCTGCCTTGCCGATCGACGTCGCCCTACTGGGAGAAATCGATCTCGTCGTCGCAAACGTAGGCGAGGCGGCGGCGACGGGGTCGGATCCCGAGCGGCTCGCGCGTCGCCTGCGGCACGGACTCGTGGTGACGCGCGGCGCAGCGGGGGCGCTGGCGATTCTCCGCGAGGGGATGAGGATAGAAGTGCCGGCGCTGGCGATCGAGCCGGTCGATACCACCGGCGCCGGTGATACCTTTGTCGGCGTTCTCGCGGCGGCGCTCGATCTGGGCTCCACCCTGGAAACTGCCCTGCACCGGGCAAGTGCCGGGGCCGGGCTTGCCTGTCTGGCCCGCGGCGCTCAGAGCGCCATGCCCGACGGCGCGGCGATCGCTGCGGCCGTCGATCGGCTAAGCCCGTGAGGTGAAGATCAAGGAGCTAATGCGGCGGCGCAATAGGCGTGGAACTCAACCAGAATGTCGATATACAGCTGGCGCTTGAATGGGACGATCATCTCCGGCAGTTGCTTGGGTCGTATCCACTTCCAGGCATCGAATTCCGGATGGGCGGTCGCGAGGTTGATGTCCGTGTCGTTTCCGGTAAAGCGCATGGCGAACCATTTCTGCCGTTGGCCCCGGTAGCGCCCACCCCAAACCCCATCCGCGAGCTCGACCGGCAGGTCGTATTTCAGCCACATCCGGCTTTCGCCGAGGATCTCGGCCTTGTCGGTGCCGATCTCCTCTTTCAGCTCGCGCAGCGCCGCCTGGCGCGGGGTCTCTCCCTTGTCGATCCCACCTTGCGGCATCTGCCATGGGCAGGCTGCATCGATCATGTCGATTCGCCGCGCGACAAGGACCTCGCCCGTGCGGTTCAACAGCATGACGCCGACCGCCGCCCGATATCCCAGTTTCTCGGGCTTCATCTGCTGGCCCGACGCGGCGCGCCCGATCCCGCACAATGGCTCTTAGTTGACCACCCGCCCGTTGAACAGCGCGATCCCGCGCAGCATGTCTACCGCCCGGGTCAGCTGGTAATCCGCTGGCGTGCCCATGATCGACGGATCGACCGAACTCTGCTCGGCACCGCCGTCACCAGAATCGTCCCTTTTCAAATCCGAGGCTGTGGCAACTTTGGCCTCGCTCTTCTCAGGTGTTTTTTCGATCTTAGCAGCTTCGACGAAGATGTCCGGGTCGATGCCCTTTGCCTGGATCGACCGCCCAGAGGGCGTGTAGTAACGCGCCGTGGTGAGCCGCATCGCCCCGTGGCCCGGGAGCGGGATAATCGTCTGAACCGATCCCTTGCCGAACGACCGCGTGCCGAGGAGGATCGCCCTGTGGTGATCCTGCAGGGCGCCGGCGACAATCTCGCTCGCCGAGGCGGAGCCGCCGTTTATCAGTACGGCAATCGGTAGGCCGGCCGCGATGTCACCCGGGCGGGCGTTGTAGCGCTGGGCGTCCTCACTGCGCCGGCCGCGAGTCGACACGATTTCGCCCTTCTCAAGAAACGCATCCGCGACCGCGACCGCCTGATCGAGGAGCCCGCCAGGATCGTTGCGCAAATCCAGGACCACCCCGAGGAGCTTGCCGCCGGCCTGTTGCTTGAGGTTCTTCATCGCGTTGTTGAGGCCGACGTCGGTTTGCTCATTGAAGGTCGTGATCCGGATGTAAGCGATATTGTCCCCTTCAAGGTGAGACCGGACGGACTGGATCTTGATAGTCGCCCGGGTTAGTTTGACGTCAAACGGTTCCTTTCCTTCGCGCCGGATCGTTAGCTTAATCTCGCTGCTGACCGGGCCGCGCATCTTCTCGACCGCTTCGGGCAGGGTCATCCCCTGGACCGGATCACCATCGAGATGGGTGATCAGATCGCCGGGCTTCAACCCGGCGCGGGCGGCGGGCGTGTCGTCGATCGGCGAGACCACCTTGACGAGGCCGTTTTCCATCGACACTTCAATCCCGAGCCCGCCAAATTCGCCCCGGGTCTGCACCTTCATATCATTAAAGTTCTTCGTATTCAGATAATTCGAGTGCGGGTCGAGCGAGGTCAGCATACCGTTGATTGCCGATTCGACGAGAGAATCGTCGCTGACATCGTCGACATATTCAGCACGCACACGTTCGAATACTTCGCCGAACAGATTTAGCTGCTTGTATGTTTCACTCGAGTTTGACGACGCTGCGCCGACATCCTGGCGCAACGAGAACAGCACGAGTGTTGCAATCGATGCCGCTAGAAGACCCGAACGCTTCATTCATTTATCCTACGCAACCAGATCGGCTCACGATCGATATTCCTCGCCGCGATGATATCCGTCACCGTAGCCAATGATCAAGTCGGCCACCCGATCGGTGATCGTCACAGCGACCGACTTCAGCTCGCCGCAACCTGCTTTGAGGCCGCTTCGATCAACGAATGGCCGGTCATAGCGGATGGCTTTGGCAGGCCGAGGATGTCGAGCAAGGTCGGGGCGACGTCAGAAAGGCGGCCATCGCCGAGATGCCGGACCGCAGCTGGCGGGTTCACCACGATGAACGGCACGGGGTTTAGCGTATGCGCGGTATGCGGCTCACCGGTTTCGGCGTCACGCATCATTTCCGCGTTGCCGTGATCGGCGGTGATGACGAGCGTGCCGACGGCGCGCTCAACCGCCTCCGACAGTCGGCCAAGGCAGGTGTCGACGATCTCGACCGCCTTGACCGCAGCGTCGAGGTGGCCCGTATGCCCGACCATGTCGGTATTGGCGTAGTTGAGCACGATGAC
>JAFAHQ010000291.1 GCA_019237135.1 Alphaproteobacteria bacterium | reverse complement strand
CGCCCTCCATTGGTATCAAAAGCATCTGAATGCGCAGCTCCGGCCCGGCTATGCGCCGACAGCGGCCGAAGGGGGCCTGACCCGCGGACCGGACCGCACCTGGCCAGCGCTCAATCGCGAAGGGATGTTCCGCACGCCGCGCGCCGGTGTCGAATTCGGCGACGTGTCGATGATGTGGTACGCCAATCAAGGCGATCGGCCGCTGGTCAGCTCGCGCGGACAGCTGCAGGATCACATCGCGCTCAGCGTCGGCGATCTCGACGCGTGGATCGACAAGTTGCGCGGCGAGGGCGTCAAGTTCCTCGAAGAGCCCTATTGGCTCGGCGATACCCGCGCCGTCATGATCGAAGGCCCGAGCCGCGAAGTGCTGGAGCTCGTCGAGGTAAAATAACCAGAGATCCCCCGCCCCCCTCAGCCGCTCAGTCGAGGGGGCGGCCGTGACGGGCGATGAACTCGGGAAACGCTTCCTCGGCCCTCGCACCTCTGACGACGTGCCTCGTAAAGTGCCGCTCCTCGGTCCATTGCTCTTCGAGGCTCTGCGTCATCTGCTTCAACAGCAGCGTTTTGATGCCCGTCACCGACGCACGGTTGTTGCCGGCGATCATGCGGGCGAGCTCCATGGTTTTTGCCCGCAGCTGATCGCGCGGCACAAGATGGTTGAGGAGGCCGATGCGATAGGCTTCCTCGGCTTCGACGACGCGCGCGGTGAACAAGAGCTCCTTGGCGATCGGCCAGCCGACCTGGTTTGGCAGGGTCCAGGTGCTGTTGATCCGGCCGTAGGCCGCCGCGAGAAACCGAAAGCGGGTGTCCTCGCAGCCGACACGCATGTCGAGCGAGGAGGCGAGCACCGCCGCTCCGCCATAGGCAAGACCGTTGATCATGCCGATCGTCGGCTTCGCCGAGGCGGCGATTTCATAGCTGCCGCGGCGCGGAGGTCGGACCGCATCCAACTCCTCTTGTGTGTAGCGGCGATCGTCCTCGCGCTGCTCGTGGATGTCGCCGCCAGCCGAGAACGCACGCGTTCCGGCACCGGTAATGACGATGCAGCCGATCGCGTCGTCGGCGTCCAGCTGCTTGACGGCATCGTGCAATTCGCCCGACAGCTTCCGGTTCATCGCGTTGAGCTTGTCCGGGCGGTTGAGGGTTAGGATCCCGACGCCGTCTTCCGTATCGACCAGAATATGCTCGTAGGCCATCCTTCCCTCCAATCTCAGGCGAAACCAAATTCCCGCTCGGCAAGCGAGAGGCTCTCATCCACAGTCGTGACCATCTGGTCGATCTCGTCTTTGCTCACGACCAGCGGCGGGCAGAGCTGGAGCGCCATGAAGACGCGCGTCAGCAGGCCGCGCTCCTCCATCAGCTCCAGTAGCCGACGAATATAGGGGTGGCTCGCCGCGCCCGGGCCGAACCCGAACGGCTCCTTGGTCGCCTTGTCTTTGACCAGCTCGACCGCGCACATAAGCCCGAGCCCGCGCACGTCGCCGACCGTCGGGTGCGGACGCAGCTCCTGCAGCAGACCGAGCAGGTACTTGCCCTGCTGGGCGCTGCGCTGCGGCAATTCCTCGCGCTGCAGGATCTCGATGTTCTTCAACGCCGCGGCGCACGACACCGCTTGGCCGCCAAAGGTCAGCAGGTGGGCAAGCGCCACATCCTGTTTCTTGAACTCGTCGAACAGCGCCTCGCCGACCGCCACCGCGGCGATCGGCGCGTAGCCCGAAGATAGTCCTTTGGCCATCGTCATCAGATCCGGCACCACGCCGAACTGCTCGGTTGCAAACATCGTCCCGGTGCGGCCGAAGCCGTTGATCACCTCGTCCATGATCAGCAACACGCCATGCGTATCGCAGATCTCTCGGACCCGCTGCCAGTAACGCGGCGAGGGGACGTGGTTCGAATTCGACACCGATACTGGCTCGCCGATCACCGCCGCCACGGTATCGGGTCCCTGCGCTAGGATCTCCTGTTCGATCGCCTCGGCGCAAAGTAGATCGCCGGCCTCGCCCTCGACCCCGAAATCGTTGCGGTAGCGGTTCGGCGACGGCACAAAGCTGACCCCGTACATGAACGGGCCAAAGAATTTCTCGCTGCGCGACGAGGTGATGCTCATCGCGCCGAAGGTCGCGCCGTGATAGCCGCCACGCCGGGCAATGATCTTGTAGCGCTTGGGATAGCCGCGCATCGCCTGCACCTGCTTGGCGATCTTCATGGCGCTCTCGATCGCTTCCGAGCCGCCCGAGCAGAAGAAGAAGCGGTTGAGATCGCCGGGGGTCAACCCGGCGAGCACGTCGCCGAGCTGCACCGCCGCGAGGTTGGTGTAGCTGGCGGCTGAGACGTAGGCCAGCTCGCGCGCCTGCTTGGCCATCGCCTCGCCGATTTCGGCGCGGCCGTGGCCGACATTGACGACGTAGAGCCCGGAGAGCCCATCGAGATAAGAGCGGCCCTGCGCATCGAATAGCCGACAGCCCTCGCCGCGGACCATGACTCTAAGCCCGTCACGCTCGGCGAGGTCGAGCCAGCGCGCGCTGTGGATCCAGACATGGTCCAGCGCTTGCCGTTCGACCGGCGAGAATTCGCGTGCCATCGTTGCGGTGTCGTCCATGGCGCCCAACCCCTGTTGTTGCCGAACGGTATCGTTTAGCATGCCATAAAGATCATGAAAGGACACCGGCATGCCGAGCTTTGACCACCACGGCGCTCATATCTACTACGAGGAGTTCGGCCAAGGATTTCCGATCCTGACCTTCGCACCGGCGGGTTTGGCGTCGGTTATCGCCGTCTGGGGCCAGCCGTCGGCGCCGATCAATCCCACCACTGAATGGGCGGCCAACTACCGCGTCATCGCGATGGATCAGCGCAATGCCGGCGGCCAATCACGCGCCCCGATCACCGCGCAGGACGGCTGGGATTCCTACACCGCCGATCACATCGCGCTGCTCGACCATCTGCGCATCGACCGCTGCCACCTCTACGGCCAATGCATCGGCGGGTCGTTCATCATGAACCTGATCAAGGCACACCCCGAGCGTGTCCAGAGCGCCGTGCTGGCGCAGCCAATCGGCCGCGTTGGCGCGATGGCGCCCGGCCGCCCGGCCCGGTTCAACGAGTGGGCAACATCGCTGAAAGGCCACCCCGAGGCCACCCAGCCGGTGCTCGACGCGTTCTGCCGTAACCTCTACGCACCCGGCTTTATCTATTGCGTCGACCGCGCTTTCGCGTCGAAGGTTCAAACGCCGTGTCTCGTGTTGGCGGGCAACGACGAGGCGCACCCCTACCCGATCTCCGAGGAGCTCTCGAAGCTGATCCCGAACTGCGAGTTCATTCCGGAGT
>JAFAHQ010000136.1 GCA_019237135.1 Alphaproteobacteria bacterium | reverse complement strand
TCGAGATAGGTTCCCAGATAGCCGCGGGTCAGCCAATAGAGGCCTTTGAGCTTTCCCGGTTGATCCCAAAGCGTATGCCTCTCCTCGAGCTCGGTGACGAATTGCCCCTGCTGGAACCCGCGGGACAGCGCGACCGTGTTCGGCGCTTGCGACAGATCGAACACGCCGGCCCTTAGGGTCCACCAGTCCTGATACCATTCGGCAGTTCCGCCATAGGTGTACCCCCAGACATTCGCCGCGTAGTCGAATGCGCCCTGGTCAATGATAGACCAGTTCAGAAAGTCGTTCCGAGGATCGTGCGCGTATTTGTTGGTGTCAAAGATGTCGACGATCGAATATTTGCCGATCGTCAATATCAGGCGGTTGGCGGTCTGGGTGCCACCGAGCTGATTGAGGTCAGGTTCGAGCTTTTCGATCTCGCCGCCCAAATCTATGGTCTGGCGCAGAAACCCGCGCTGGACTACGATATAAGGTTCCGCCTTTCCGAGCTTGAAGGCTTCGCCGCTGGGATATCCCGCTACGCCAAAGGTATTGCTGAGCCCAAACCCCTGGTCGACTTCGGGATTAATCCAGACTTCGCCGCCCGGCCACGGCCGGACGCCCGCATAGAGTGTCGCATCGATCGTTTCCCTCCCATTGGCGGCCGGGCTGAGGCTCTGCGGCCCCTGATACGGCGAGCGAAACGCGGGTTGCAACAGCCAGGTAAGCGTTGCCTGACCGTGAATGGCCCAGATCTCCGGCTGGATTTGCTCCTCCTCTTCCGGGGTGACGGGTATGCCTGGAGGTTGCGGCGTTGGACCAACCATTTGGCCGCAGCAAATCATCGGCCAGCATAGAGCGCCGGTCGCCGTCAGGACGCAGAGGATGCGACGATAGGATGCCGCCAGCACGAACTTCTTAAGAGCATACCATATCTGGTATATGTGGCAAAGCAGCTGATTGATTACAGTTTTATGACGCACTTCCACTCATTTCTTTGATTTGGCGTTCCCATAGAGCCGGTTATACCCATACCCGTATCAGCGATTGACGACCGCTGTCGAACCAATTCGACGAAATGGCGGCGATCCATGTAACATCGGAGCTGGACAGCGCTTCGCCGAAAGTAGAACCGATGAGCCATACGAATGACGAGGGTTCAGCCGCCCGCCCGCTCCGCGACAAGCGGGGACTGGTCAACCGGGTGCGCCGGCTGCGCGGTCAGGTCGATGCGATCGAACGCGCGCTCGCCGGCGAAGCGAGCTGTTCGGATCTGCTCCAGCGCATTACCGCGGCACGTGGTGCGATCAACGGCCTGATGGCCGAGGTGCTCGAGGAACACGTGCGGGAGTATCTATCGCCGACCGACGGGGATGCCGATCCGCTCAAAGCCGATGCCGCCGAAGAGCTGATCGAAATCATCCATTCCTATCTCACCTGAAGTCTCTTATCTACTGTCAAGTTCCGCTGAAAATTCTTTGTCATTGGGGAGTAGCCGCCCCGCGTCCAGCGCGGAATCTGTGCCAACACTCTTGGCCTTCGGCCATGGCACAGGCGGCTCGAGTGTTTGGCGAGACCTTTGGCATCGGTTCCCTGCACTCAGGGTTGGGCGGTGGGTTCCATGCCAAAGTTGATCTTGCGCCGACCTCGACATTGGGGACAGGATCGCCGTGAAGCTACCGGTGAGAGCGATCCGCATAACGGCCGCGGTGGTTCTTGCCGCGCTCGGTCTCTTGACCATCGCCAGAGGCGACCGGTGAGTGGGTCTGCAATCGTGACATCCGAACGGGGAAACGGCGCGGGACGCGAGTTGACCTGGTATCAGCGCATCCCTACGATCGCGAGCCGTTATATTGGTGCGGATTGGGGTTGGTCATGATCAGCATGCTTGCGGCTTCTACCAAAACCGGGTCCGGCACCACAGCCGTCCTATTCCCGGCTGTACTTGCCATTCTGCTCGGCGCGGTTCTGATCTATGGTGTCGGCTTCGCGAGTCCGATGGCCATCCACAACGCGGCTCATGATGCGAGGCATGCCTTCGCCTTCCCCTGCCACTGACAGCCTCGCCCGTGTTTCAACGGATATTCCTGACTGCCCTGATTGCGGGAACGATCGCGGGGTTGTTCACCGCGGGCGTTCAACGGATCAGGATCATTCCTCTGATCGACCAAGCTGAAGTCTATGAGGCGGGCGAGCCGCATGGCGGAGATGCCGGGGCAGACCGGACGGAAGAATGGCAGCCGCGAGCCGGCCTCGAGCGAGCGGCGTATACGGCACTAGCCGATATCCTGGCCGGCGTCGGCTTCGCGTTTCTTCTGACTGGTGCGATCGCGCTGGCCAGCATGCGAGGGTATGTTGTCAACGCCCAGCGGGGCATCCTCTGGGGAGCGGCGGGCTTTACAATATTTGCGCTGGCGCCCGCGCTCGGGCTTCCCCCGGCGCCTCCCGGAGTCGAAGCCGCCGAGCTCGTCCAGCGTCAGGTGTGGTGGATTGCCACCGCGGCCGCGACCGCACTCGGTCTCGGTCTGATTGTCTTTCCGAGGAGGCTCGTCTATCGCGTGATCGGCGCCGGTGTGTTGGTACTGCCTTACGTGATCGGCGCGCCCAAGGCGCCCGAGATGGTCGGCAAGGTGCCGGCTGGACTAGTCGCCGAATTTGTCGTCGCGTCACTAGCGGCGGGCTGCATGTTTTGGCTGCTGTTGGGCGCGCTCAGTGGGTGGTTATTTCACCGGCTCGGTCGCGCATAAGCGCTGTCAGCCCGCATCGGCGCTGGCCTCCTGTGGGGGGCAACTTGATCAACAGTAGAATCTCATACGTGCCCTTGATGACCCCGGCGATCAGTAACGGCCAGCCGAGCGCCGAAAGGGTCAACATGTCGGCCGAGATTATCGACCCGGCGGCCCAAGCAAAGCGTGCGTTCTGCCAATTTCGAGATATCGCGGCGCAGGCGCCTCGCCCGCCGATTAAAGTTGAAAGCATTAGGAGGGTGTCATGACCCAGACGGTGACCGCGAGACCCGTCGAGGATCGGGTTACGCTGGCAGCGCTGTTTGTCGGCTTCCTCAGGGTTTCGCTTCTCGGGTTCGGCGGTGGGCTCGTCTGGGCACGCCGCATCGTCGTCGAACGACAGCGATGGGTGGACGATCAGGAGTTCGCGGAAATCTTGACCCTATGCCAGTTCATGCCCGGACCGAATATCGTCGGCATTACGACCTGCGTCGGATCGAAGCTCCGCGGGCTGGTTGGGGCGGTGGCCGCCGTCGCAGGCTTCATCCTGATACCCTGGGCGGTCGGGTTGTCGCTTGGCGGCCTGTACCTCCGCTTCGCCCATCTCGCAGTCCTGCAAAACATCCTCGGCGGGCTTTCCGCAGCCGCCGCCGGTCTGATGATCGCGACCGGAATCCGGCTGTTGATGCCGCACCGCAGTCGCCGGACGGCGTTGCTCTTTGCCGCCCTCGCCTTTACCGCCATGGCGTTCGTCAAGCTGCCGCTGTTTGTGGCTTTGCTCGGCCTGGCGCCGCTCAGCGTTGCGGTCGAGGGTATCGCAAGCGCGAGGGCATCATGAACAGCCCTTCGGCGTCTCTCGCATTAGCCGCGCATCTTGCGCTGCTCTCGTCGATCAGCTTTGGCGGGTTCCCCTCGGTTCTCCCCGATGTGCACAATTTCGTCACGGCCAATGGCTGGGTGACCGACCGGCAGTTCGCCGATTTTTTTGCAATCTCGCAAGTCGTGCCGGGACCCAACATGATCCTGATGATGAGTTTTGTCGGGTTGAAGGTAGGGGGAGTACCGGGCGCGATTGCCAGTGCGCTCGCGACTTTCGGACCGCCCTGCCTGATGTATTACACCGCCTACCGTCTGTGGGACCGATTCCGCGACAGGCCGTGGCAGCAGATCGTGCGCCGCGGCCTCGCTCCGTTGACGATCGGGCTCGTCATCGCCGGCGGCTATGTTATGACTCGCGCCGGCGATGTTGGGTGGCAGAGCGCACTGGTCACGGGGGCTGCAGTGGGGCTGATGCCGGGGACACACCTCAATCCGCTGTGGATCCTAATGACAGGAGGAGTATTGGGCGGCCTCGGCCTAGTCTGAGGCGTAGCGAGACCCCTCGGACGGCAGTCAAAAACCCCATCCAGCTCCGCCAGGCGAAGCGTCGACCAGCCTTGACCGAGCAGTCACAATGGCGGTGAGGTCACTGTCATGGCCCGCTGTCGCGTGCAGGTGCGATCCCCGTTCATATATTGGCGCAGGTGCTCCCGACCGCGCGACAGGCGCGACATCACCGTGCCGATCGGCAGGCCGAGAACGCGCGCCGTTTCCCGATACGAGAAATCCTCCACAGCGACGAGCAGCAGCACCGCGCGTTGCTCCTCCGGCAATTCCGCAAAGCCACGCAAAAGATCACGGTGAGCGAGCGCCCCTTCCTGACCGCCCTCGACACCGGGTTGCTCTGCCTCCAGGATTTCCGTCAACGACCTATGCCCGACATCACGCCGCTGGCGACGTCGGTCGGTCACAAACCGATGGTACAGAATCGTATAGATCCATCCACGCAGGTCGCCATCGGTACGGCGCTGGTGCCAGCAAGAGAGCGCCCGTTCGAGGCTGTCCTGAACGAGATCGTCGGCACCTTCGCGGTCACCGCGCAACAGCGCGTATGCATATCGGCGCAATCCGGGGATGTGCGCTTCGAGGAGTTCGGCCGCGTGTCCCCGTGCGCCGTCCGCAGGCGAAGGGCTGCCGCTCATCGGACGACCTCGAACCTCGAACCCGCCTTCGGCATCGCAAAGTGTTCTCAAGAAATGAAAGAGCAATGACCCGAGGGGTAAGCATATCGCCTGTCTTCCTCAAATGAATTTAGCGTTAATTTCTGACTTAAATGTTACTTTTCGTGCAACAGCAGATGGTATATCAAGACTTTCACGGGAACGACCGGAGATCGAAAGAACATGCCAGGCTATGCGCGTCACGTACTTGTGATCGAGGACGACGCGGAGACGGCCGATCAATTGGTGGATTGCCTAAAATCGAGTGGCTATGACGTCGATCTCGCGGTCGACGGCGAGGACGGCTTGCGCCGGGCTCTGACGGCTGATTATGTCGTGATGACGGTGGACCGCATGCTGCCGCACATCGACGGGATCGAGATTATTCGCCGGTTGAGGGAAGAGGGGATCGTCACGCCGGCGCTGATCCTCAGTGCTCTCGGTGAAGTCGACGATCGCGTGCGCGGTTTGCGAGCAGGCGGCGACGATTACCTGGTTAAGCCTTTCGCATTCCGCGAAATGCTTGCCCGGGTCGATGCGCTCGCCCGTCGCAGCCGAACGATGGTCAAGGAGACGATGTTGCGCATCGGCGATCTGGAGATCGATCTGCTCGCGCGGATCGCCCGTCGCCGTGGTCGGGAAATCGAACTACTTCCGCGCGAGTTTCGATTGCTGGCGTATCTGGCGCGGAATGCCGGTCAGGTGGTCTCGCGTACCATGCTCTTGCAGCATGTATGGGACCTGCATTTCGATCCGACGACCAATGTTATCGATGTCTACGTCGGCCGAGTTCGTCGCAAAATCGATAGCGGTCAGGACTATCCGCTGATCCACACCATTCGCGGCATCGGATTTTGTCTTCGTGCTCCTGAGTAAGACCGTTCGGTCCTCCTCGACCCTCAAACTGGCGTTTATCTATGTCATCGCCTTTTGCGCAGCGATATTTGGCTTGTTGGGTTTTGTGTACTGGTCGACCGTCACTTACCTTTACGAGATGTCGGACCGCGCCCTCTCGGCAGAGGGCGCCCTGTTGACAAGGGCATACGAGGCTGGTGGTCGCGACGGACTGGTCGCATTGATCAATCGGCGGTTGACCGACCCATATTTCGATGATTGGGTCTACCTGCTTGTGGACCAGTCGTTTGACTATGTCGCCGGGAATGTGACCAACTGGCCCGCTTTGTTGCCCGGCCGGGAAGGGTTAAGCACCCTCGCTTCCAAAGACTGGCAATCTGAGGCGGCAAAAAGACCGCCGCTGCGCGTGAGCTACCAGCTTCTGCCCGACGGCCACCACATGCTTCTCGGCCGCGACCTCAAAGACCTGGACCGATTTGGCGAGAACGTCACGATCGGTCTCGCCTCGGCCGCCATCCTGTTTTTAATCCTCGCTGCCGCGGCCGGAATATCTACTTCACGGCGTTCGGTGGCGCGGATCGAAGCGATCAACGCGACCAGCCGGGAAATTATGCGAAGCGGACTCGGCGAGCGCATACCGTTGCGCGGAACCGGTGACGAGTGGGATGGGCTCGCGGAAAATCTCAACTCGATGCTCGATCGCATCGAGGAATTGGTGGAGACGAACCGGCAGGTCTCCGATAACGTGGCCCACGATCTGCGCACGCCATTGACCCGGATGCGGGGGCGATTGGAGAGAGCCTGCAATCAACAGCTTGATCTCAGCCATTACCGATCCTTGGTCAACGATACGATCAGCGACTTGGACGAGATCCTAACGACCTTTTCGTCACTGTTGCGGATCTCGCAAATCGAGGCGCGCGACCGGACCGCTGCTTTCCGCAACACCGATCTGAGCGAGATCGTCCGCGAAGTCGTCGAGCTGTTCGAGCCCACAGCGGAAGAAAAAGCCATTCGGCTCCAGCTTTCAGCAGGGGAAGCAGTGTCCGTGGTTGGCGATCGCGATCTCTTGTTCGACGCGATCTCCAATCTAGTCGACAATGCGATCAAGCACGGCGGCGATCGGCGCGAGGTCAGGATCGCCGTCGCGCGGTGCGCCGATGGGCCGGTTCTCTCGATCAGCGATCGGGGACCAGGAATTCCGATCGAAGAACGCAATCACGTGTTACGGCGGTTCTATCGGCTCGAGCGGAGCCGCAATCGGCCTGGAAACGGCCTTGGTCTCAGCCTGGTTGCAGCGGTTGCCAATTTGCATAACGCCCGCATTGTGATGACCGACAACTCTCCCGGTCTGAGGATCGAGCTTCGTTTTCCGATTCCTCAGCGTGCAGTGCCGAGCACGTTCGATCAGCAAGAGCAGCCATCGGCAATCGGTGTCCACCGATCTTAGTCGTAGCACTGAACTGCCGAGCACGGCGACCCGGGCACATGCGGCCATTGTAAGCGACTGGATAAGCCATGGTAATGCGGATCTCGTTGGTGACAGGAGCGAGCTTCGCATTCGTTCTGGGACCGCTTAGCTCTGGTGCTTGGGCGCAGTATTATATCGGTGCTCAGGCCGGCTGGACCGGACTCCCCTATCAGACCGACACGATCGAGGGCCTGCGCCCGATCGCCGTGCAGTTCAACGCCGGCTTCAATGCCGGAGCGCGC
>JAFAHQ010000204.1 GCA_019237135.1 Alphaproteobacteria bacterium | reverse complement strand
TCGTGCGACGAGGTAATCGAGAACCTGCTGGTTGGTGTCGCCGGCAGCCAAGCGCTGGCGCAGCAGGAGACGCAGATCGTGGGCGAGATCCGCATTGGATTCGTCGATCGACTGATTCTGACAGACCAAGCAGCGCAGCTCACTGCTGAGGGTGCGCGCACGCGCCTCCAGCGCTGGATCGGCGAGCCGCTCGGCCGGTTCAACCGCGCGAGCCGCGGTTCCCCCAATCGCGATTGCCAGCGCGAGTGCGAGCAGCAACCGCGCTGTCATCAGGTATCAGCGGTTTGCACGGCGACTGCAGCCGGCGCCACGACCGACGGCAATCTCTGGCGCACTCGTCGATCGCTAAGCGAGACGAGGCCGCCAAGCGCGGCGAGAACGGCACCGAACCAGATCCAAGGGACGAGCGGATTGTAATAGGCCCGTAACACCCATCCGCCTTGGCCGTCCGGATCACCAAGCGCCAGGTAGAGGTCGCCGAAACCGTTGGTGGCGATTGCGGTGTTCGTGGTCTGACTGCGCGCCACCGGATACCAGCGCCGCTCGGGATACATTGTCGCGGGCGCAGCGCCGGGGCGCTCGACCACGATCTGCGCGCGCTCGACATGGTAGTTCGCGACGTCCCGCTCAGTGACGCCCGCAAAGCGGAGAGTACGGCCGGCGATCTGCAAAGTATCCCCGACATGCATCGTCTCGATACGCTCGCTCCGCCACGCGGTCGAAACGACGATCCCGGCGATCAGCACGCCGACCCCGAAATGGGCGATAGCGTAGCCCCAGGTGCCGCGCGGCAGATGACGCAGCCGACGCCAGGAAGCGCCGAGCGGCAGCCTTGCCAAACCGCTGCGGTCGGCCAGATCGGTCAGCACCCCGAGCATTGCCCAGACGGCTAGCGCCACACCGGCCAGAGCCGCGGGGGGTGCGCTATGGTCGAGGATGAAAACCACCGTGGGGACGACAAGCGCTCCGACGAGCGCTGGCGAGAGGCGGCGCAGCGCTGCAACGAGATTGCCGCGCCGCCAGGCGAGCACCGGACCGATCACCATGGCGATAATGGCCGGCACCAGGATCGGAACGAAAGTGGTATTGAAGTATTGCGGGCCGACACTCAACTTGACGCCGCTCCACACCTCGGCAAACAGTGGATAAAAGGTGCCGAGAAATACCGTTGCCATGCCGGCCGACAGCAAAAGATTGTTGAAAACCAGGGCACCTTCGCGGCTGACCGCGGCTAAGGCGTTGCCGACCTCGAGGCCGGGGGCGCGAAGCGCATAGAGCAGCAAACCGCCACCGATCACCAGCGCGATCAGAACCAGGATGAAGACGCCGCGCGCCGGGTCGATCGCGAAGGAATGGACCGAGGTCAGCACGCCAGAGCGTACCAGGAAAGTGCCGATGAGGCTCATGCCGAAGGTCAGGATTGCCAGCAGGACTGTCCAGCGCTGCAGGCTGGCGCGTTTTTCGACGAGAGCGGCCGAGTGCAGGAGCGCAGTGCCCAATAGCCACGGCATGAAGGAGGCGTTCTCGACTGGGTCCCAATACCACCAGCCGCCCCAGCCGAGCACGTAATAGGCCCACCAGCTGCCCATCGCGATGCCGACGGTCAGCCCACACCAGGCGGTGAGCGCCCACGGCCGTACCCAGTGCGCCCAGGCAGCTCCTACCTGCCCCTCTATCAGGGCGGCGATCGCAAACGAATAGGTGACTGAAAACCCGACATAGCCGAAGTAGAGAAACGGCGGATGGAAGGCCAGCCCGGGATCCTGAAGGAGCGGATTGAGATCACGCCCGTCGGCCGGGGCGGGCAGAAGCCGATCGAACGGGTTCGAGGTTGCGATGATGAAGAGGAGGGTGCCGAACCCGAGGAGACCCTGGATCGCCAATGTGCGCGCCTGCAGGCTCGACGGCAACGAGCGGCCGAAGCCGGCAACTAGGGCGCCGAACAGGGTCAGCATGAAGATCCACAACATCATCGAGCCTTCGTGGCTGCCCCACACCCCCGTCACCTTGTAGAGCATCGGCTTTGCGGTGTGCGAGTTCTCGAAGACATTGCGTACCGAGAAATCCGAGACGATATGCGCGTGGGCGAAGATGGCGAAAGCCGACGCCACCAGGGCGAACTGCAGCAGCGCGGCTGGTTGGGCGACGTCGATCAGAGGCCGACTGCGCACTGACGCGCCGACCAGTGGCACCGTGCCCTGCACGGCAGCGACCAGCAAGGCGAGGATGAGTGAGAAGTGGCCGATCTCTATCAGCATGCCTGGACCCGCCGCCGCCAATTTCGCCCGACCTGACGTTCAAGGCCATACATGTCCGCCTCGATCTTGATCGCATTGCGGCGACGCGCGCGCACCGCCGGACGGAAGGGTTGCCTTGGGGGCAGACGACCTCCTAGCCAGCGGGCCTTTCGACGTGGCCGCCGAATTCGTAGCGCATAGCCGAAAGCACCCGATTGGCGAAGTCAGCCTCGCCGCGCGAGCTGAACCGCTCATACAATGCCGCGGTCAGCACATGCGCCGGTACCGCCTCGTCAATCGCAGCTGTGATTGTCCAGCGTCCCTCACCGGAGTCCGAAACCCGCCCCGCAAAACCTGAAAGAGCCGGGTCTTTGCTCAACGCGCTCGCAGTAAGGTCAAGGAGCCACGAGGCGATCACGCTGCCGCGCCGCCACAACTCCGTGATGTCGGGCAGGTTGAGATCGTATTGATAATGCTCGGGGTCGCGCAAAGGCGTGGTCTCGGCATCGATTGCATGTGCCTGCTTTCCCACATTGGCGGAACGCAGGACACCCAGTCCCTCCGCGTACGCGGCCATGATGCCGTATTCGATCCCGTTGTGCACCATCTTCACAAAATGCCCGGCGCCATTCGGGCCGCAATGCAGATAGCCCTGTTCGGCGGTACCGCCGAGCTTTTCGCGACCCGGTGTGCGGGGAATGTCCCCTTGTCCGGGAGCAAGCGTGGCAAAGATCGGGTCGAGGCGTTTAACCACCTCCGCCTCGCCCCCGA
>JAFAHQ010000352.1 GCA_019237135.1 Alphaproteobacteria bacterium | reverse complement strand
CGTGCGTGCGCTCGCCATGACGATCGACGAATCACCGAGCGGTGCCGACGCCGACGACCGTGCCATCCGCGACAAGTTGCTGGCCGAGCTGAAGGCGCAGAGATGGGCCGAGGTTTCTCCCGCCAACGTGACGGTCAAGGACGGCGTTGTACATTTGTGGTCTTCCTATCTGTCGGATCAGGAAAAGCGGGCACTCGTTGTCGCGGCCGAGAACGTGCGTGGTGTTCGGCGTGTCGAGGACCACATGCGGCCGGTCCCGGCTTATTTGTTGGGCTAGCCCAGTGAATTATCAAAGGAGGCCGAGACATGTCATTGCATCCGATTAGCGACAAGGCCGAGATCTCCGTCGATTTCCCCGACAAGGCCTATATTGGCAGTTTTGGTCGGCATTCGCAGTTCGACGCCTACGCCGATGACGACAGCGTCGCCGTCAGGCTGGTGCGGCCTGGAGAGGATCGGCGCGAAGCAGCGATGCATCTACACTACGGGCTCTTGGCGGACATCCTTGTCGAGCTCGCCAAATCGCTGGCCTCTCGCGCACAGCTCGACGAGCAGCACCGCACCGAGCTCAGCGAGGCGGCAAAGCTGCTCTGCGCGTCACTGGAGCCGCGCCCGAAGATCTGATGCCGGCACGCGTCTTCTGATCAACGTCCGACGGCGGAGGGGCGACGACCATGCAGTACAGACTTCCCGCCGTCATGCTGCTATCCCTAGTGCTTGCAGCTGTTGCCACGCATCTTGTGCGGGCGGACGCCGCAAAAGGCAGCCAACTTGCCCAGCAGTGGTGCGCCAATTGTCACGTTGTCGGCAGCACTCCCGCCGGCAACCTCCAGCAAGGTCCTCCGAGCTTTCGCGCGATCGCAAGCGCCAGAACCGTCGACCAGTTGCGCGCCTTCCTAGTGCATCCGCACGGCGCGATGCCGGATCTGTCGCTGACGCGCAAGGAGATCGACGACTTGGTCGGCTACATCGAAACACTCCGCTGAACCTATTCTCCCGCAGAACGAGAAGCGCCAGATGGATGACCAACGCATTCGATACGCGCCCCGGTTCTTTTATCGGTCAGCACCACGGTCGCTGCGGGAGGCATGTATGCACCTCGATCAGGACGAAGGCGGTAGCCGATGCTGCGAGTGTCCGCTGAGAAACCGGTGCGAGGATGAGTCGCGTTGGCTTGTTGGATGGCAACCGAAATGGCTGCGTGACCTGCATTGATCTCAGAGGTGGTTCAAGGCCTGGCTTCCGGTTGGCGGCCGTCGCGTAGGCTGAGCATGAACGCGATCCAATCGGCCAATTGCTCCGGCGGGAGGATCAGGTTCGGCATCTTCGGGTGCGGAGTCTGCGGAAACGCCGGAAGCGCGGTCGCCGTCATCCCGGACGTGTTGGCAATGGTCTGGAAATCCGGGGCGACAGCGAGAGTTCGTTGGACGCCTGCTCAGCAGTAACCGCACAGCAGGGCGAGCACGCCTCCTGCGTAAATGTACGCCCGGCTTCGGGGTTTCCGGAGGCGTCCTGCGCGTTCGCGGTGTAAGCGGATACGGCTAAATGCCGACGAGAATGACGACACATATCATTTTCTTCTCCTCGCCGGAGTGATTGAGCTGGATCAATGTTTCATAGGGCGACTGCACGCACTTTGCTCGAACGGGTGAAAAACCCGATCCTTTCCTAACGAAAGATGGAGACAGCGATGGCAGACGTGCCTGTTGAAGTAAAGAAGACAGCGCCGGCACAGACGAACGTACCGGATGTGTGGCACTCCTTCCGCGGCGAGATGGATCGGCTGTTCGACCGGTTTGGCAGTGGTTTCGGTTTTCCGTCGCTGCGCCGCATATTCGACATCGAACCGGGATGGCGCAGTTCGTTCAGCTTCTCCATGCCCGCAATCGACATGAGCGAAGACGAAAAGGCGTACAAGATCTCAGCCGAGTTGCCGGGTATCGATGCCAAAGACATCGACGTGTCGCTATCCGGGGACATGCTCGTCCTCAAGGGTGAAAAGCGGCAAGAAAAGGAAGAGAAGGACAAGAACTATCACTTTTCCGAGCGCGCATACGGCTCGTTTCAGCGCGCGTTCGACTTGCCGGCGAGCGTCGATCGCAACAAGGTTGCCGCCGACTTTTCGAAGGGGGTGCTGACGATCACCCTGCCGAAGACAGCCGAGGCCCAGAAACCGCAAAAGAAGATCGAGGTCAAATCAACCTGAGGCATTGCGGCAGCAACGGCGGGACTCTCCCGCCGTCTCGCACCGCCGATCGATTTTTCTTGAGCTGACACGGCGCCCGGCCGAGATTGGCAAGCCGTTTTACGGGGAGCCTGTCATGGCCGTTTCCGCCCAAGCCGAGCTGCTCGACCTGGCGAGCAAAATGCGGGCCTTCATCGGGCGCCACACCGGCAAAAGCTTCGACTGGGACGCCTTTCCCGGCAGTCGTGGCTTCCCCGACTTGGAGCGCGCGCAAATGCGCTACATCGGCGCTGGCGGCTCACCCAAAGCCGACGACCCGAGCACCCTCAAGCCGGGGCAATTCACCTTGAGCTTGGTGCATCAGCCGGTCGGCAAATACGCCGCCTGTCATTCCCATGAGGTGGTCGAACATTTCCTGGTGTTGTCAGGTGTCTTGACCGTCGGCTGGGCCTGGGGCAACGAAGTGATCGAGGCACGTCTCGGCCCCAAGGACATGGTGCTGAACGAGGTTGGCCGGCCGCACGGCTTTCGCAACGACGGTGTCGAGCCGGTGCTGATGTCGATCAGCGTCGGCAGCGGCATGCCAAAGCCGCCGGTTTATGTTTGCCACCCGCGCGACAGCGATCCCTCGGTCGCCCGCTGTTTCGGAGCGAGCCGGGGGAAAACCCTCGCCTTCGATCCGGACAGCAATGATCCGCGCCAACGAGAGTTTGCGCGACATGTCGTGCGCTATGCCGAGCGGCGGCCGGTATGGGAAGCGGGCTGCGCCCGTTCGGTTTACATCGGCGAGGGCGGTGCGCCGCCCGGTCAGTACCGAATGGACATGATTCACCTGCCGAGGGGTGTGGCGGTGCGCGGCTATGCACGCCCCGTCGAGGACGTCTATTTCGTGCTCGAAGGCTGCATTACCGCGGGCTGGGAGGAAGCCGGGCGTATCGTCGAAGAGGGCTTCGGCCCGAGGGACGCGATCTTCAACCCGGCCGGCCGGATCCATTACTTTCGCAACGATGGCGCCTCCGACGCGACGTTTATGATGCTCGTCGGCACCGCCGAGGCCGAGGACGTCCGGTTTCAGACAGTATAAGTGGTGCGGGTGCGGGCGATGCGATACCCGAGGTTGCCGCGACTGGTTCTAGTATGCCTGACATTGGTAGCGGGAGCACCGCTTCCGGCGTTTGCGCCGCCGTGGTTGACACCGGTCGCCGCGATCGTCGCGGTCGCGCCGCCAGCCGCTGCGCAAACCAGCGGCGGGTATCGGCGGCCGGGCGGCGGCAGCTACTCCGGTGGCGGGGGATACTCGGGTGGTTACGCCCGACGGCCGTCGGTTAGCGGTGGTTACGGGTATCCGTCGTCGTCCTCGTTCGGCGGGTTTGGCGGCGCGTTTGGTGGTGGCGATGTCGCCATATCGCGACGCGCCTCGAGCCAGGCATTGC
>JAFAHQ010000095.1 GCA_019237135.1 Alphaproteobacteria bacterium | reverse complement strand
CCGGCGCCTCTTCCGCCTTTCTGCCGGCATACATGACGACGACGCGCTGCGCCATCTCGGCGACCACACCCAGATCATGGGTGATCAGCACGATCGCCGCGTCGATCTTCTGCTTCAACTCGCGCATCAGATCGAGGATCTGGGCCTGGATCGTCACATCGAGCGCGGTGGTTGGCTCGTCGGCGATCAGCAGCTTCGGATTGCAGGCGAGCGCCATCGCGATCATCACTCGCTGGCGCATGCCGCCCGAGAGCTGGTGTGGGTATTCGGCGATGCGCCGCTCGGCCTCGGGGATATGCACGAGGCGCAACATGTCGACCGCTCTGCTCAGCGCCTGGGTGCGGCTCAGCCCCTGGTGGAGGGTCAGGGTCTCGGCGATCTGCCGGCCGATCGTCAGCACCGGGTTCAACGAGGTCATCGGCTCCTGGAAGATCATTGAGATCTCGTTGCCACGGACCTGGCGCATCTGGGCCTCGCCGAGTTCCAGGAGGTCGCGTCCGGCAAGGCGGATGGACCCGGAGACGATGCGCCCGGGTGGCGACGGGATCAGCCGCAATACCGAGAGTGCCGTTACACTCTTGCCACAGCCGCTCTCACCGACGATCGCCAGAGTCTCGCCCGGCTGGACGTGGAACGAGACGCCGTCGACGGCGCGGACGACCCCGTCGCGGGTAAAGAACCAGGTTCGGAGATCGGCGACCTCGAGTAGCGGCTCGGCCCGGGCGGGCGGAGCCTTGGGAAGGGTGGCGACATAGGCCGCCTCGGCCATAGCTACATCCGCCGCGCGAGACGCGGATCGAGCGCGTCGCGCAGCCCGTCGCCCAAGAGATTGATGGCCAGCACGGTGACCGACAGAAAGGCGCCCGGAAACAGCACGATGTAGTAGGCGACCTGGAAGAGGCTGCGCCCCTCGGCCATGATGTTGCCCCAACTCGGGATGTTGGGCGGCGTGCCGGCGCCGAGAAACGACAGGATCGCCTCGACGATCATCGCCGAGGCGGCGACAAAAGTCGCCTGCACCAGCAGCGGCGGCAAGGTGTTGGGCAGGATGTGCCGCCACAGGATGCGGAAAAAGCCGGTGCCGCTGGCGTGGGCCGCCTCGACAAAGGGCAGCTCACGCAAGGTCAGAACGATGCTGCGGACGAGCCGCGTGACCCGCGGCACCTCGGCGACCGTGATCGCGATGACGACGTTCTGGAGACTGGCACGGGTCAGGGCCATCAGAGCGATCGCGATCAGGATCGAGGGGATCGACATCAGCCCGTCCATGATCCGCATGATGATCGCGTCGGTCCACCGGCTGAAACCGGTGACGAGACCAATGACGAGCCCGAGGATGGTGCTTGAGAGGGCGACGCTGATCCCGACCGTCAGCGAGATGCGTGCGCCGTAGACCGTGCGGCTGTAGATGTCGCGCCCGAGCATGTCGGTGCCGAACCAATGCTCCGCCGACGGCCAGCGCAGCCGGTGGATCGGTGACAGGGCCTGCGGGTCGACGGTGCCGAGATAAGGGGCAAGGATCGCCATCAGCGCCATCAAGCCCAGCAACACCCCGCCGACGACGATCGTCGGATGGCGGCGGATATAGGTGCGCAGGCCGCCTCGTCGTGCCGAGCGCGCGTCGACAAAGGTGAGATCGGCTGGTGCTACGGTCATCGCCTTCAATACCGGATGCGCGGGTCGAGGAAGGTGTAGCTCAGGTCGACGAGCAGATTGATCAGCACATACGCGGCCGAGAAGACCAGGATGATCCCCTGGATGATCGGGTAGTCGCGGCGCAGGATCGCATCGACCGTCAGCCGGCCGAGACCGGGGATCGCGAACACCGTTTCGGTGACGACGACGCCTGAGATCAGCCCGGCCACCCCGATGCCGACGATCGTCGCGATCGGTACGGCCGCGTTCTTCAGCGCATGGCCGATCAACACCTTGTCGTTCGGCAAGCCCTTCGCCTGCGCGGTGCGGATATAGTCCTGGGCCAGGACGTCGAGCATGCTGGCGCGCGTCATGCGGGCGATCAGTGCCGCAAAGACCATCCCAAGGGCGAGGGTCGGCATGACGATGTGCGACAGAAAAGGCCACAACCCGCCGCCAATCGTGACAAACCCCTGCACCGGCAGAAG
>JAFAHQ010000336.1 GCA_019237135.1 Alphaproteobacteria bacterium | reverse complement strand
CCATTGCGCCCATCCCGGCATGCCGTAAAAAGGGAACATAAACCCCGACAACAGGATCGACGGCAGCACCGTGAACTGTGCCAGCTGCATCGCCTGCATCTGGCTCGTTGCAATCGTCGAAAAAGTGAAACCAAGGGCAAGATTGCTGGCGATGAACAGTCCCAGTGCCAGAAGCAGCAGAAGCAACGAGCCGCGCACCGGCAGGCCAAAGACTGCGGACGAAATGGCCATGATCAGCACGACCTGAACATAGCCGATCGCGATGTAGGGAACGATCTTGGCGACCATGACTTCGATCGGCCTGACCGGCATCGCCAGCAGGTTTTCCATCGTCCCGCGTTCCCGCTCGCGAGTGATCGATAGGGTCGTGATCAGCAACGTCGAGAACATCAGAACGATGCAGACGAGACCCGGCACGATGTTGAGCACGGTCAGCTGCTCCGGGTTGTACCGGGCGTGCACGACAAACTGAAACGGCGGCTTTGCCGGTTCGGATTGCAATTTCGGCGGCAGGTCGCGGTTCAGCGTCGGTGTCAGCGAGGCGAGTGCCGCCGTTGCGTTCCCTATGGCCGAAGGATCGGTCGCGTCCGCATCCACCAATATCCCCGGTGTCTCACCCCGATCGACCGACCGCTCGAAATTGGGCGGAACATTGATGACGAACAGGACTTCGCCCTCGGCCAACGCCCGCTCAGCCTCCTCCTCGGAAGCGAGCGGGCGGATGTCGTAATAGCCGGTATTGCGCAGAGCGGCGACGATCGTGCGGACGTACTGCGAATGTTCGGGCGATAAGAGCCCGGTCGGCAGATGCTTGGGATCGGTGTTTATTGCATATCCGAACAAAAAGAGCTGCATCACCGGAAGGGCGATGATCAGACGCAGGGTCATTGGATCGCGCCGAACCTGGATCCATTCCTTGTGCAGCACCGCAAGAAATCGCCCCAGGGAAAACCGGTTCATGGTTGCCCGCCCGATTAGTCTGTCGTCACCCCCGCGCAAGCGCTAGGGTATGCACACATTTGGTGCGACATTTTGACTCACTCCCCCATTGGTAGATTTTCACTCGGCCACTTAGGGGTCTATCAAGGGACGCGCTGGGCATTGGGGGATGTCCGGTGGAGATGGCGCTGGGTCGGTTTGGGGATCGCCGCCTCGAAAAAGGGGGCGGCGCTGCTCGAAGGGATGGTGCATGCGGGCAGCACCTGTCTGCGTCGTGTGGCTGAGGGGAGACGGCGGTCGGAGGTTCAGTTCAATCGCTTTCTCGCCAACCCCAAGGTGACCGTCGAACGGCTGGTTGAGGGGTGGAGCGCGGCGACTGGCGCGGCGATTGGCGGCCGGCATGTGCTGGCGATCCAAGACACCAGCGAGATCAATTTTCGCACCACCCGAACCCGCACCCGCGGTCTGGGGGAGATTGGCAAAGGCGTGGGTCGTGGTGCACTGCTGCATGCCATGGTGGCAGTGGATGCCGAGAGCCAAGCGTGCTTGGGTCTGGTTGCCGGCGAGGTTTGGACGCGGTGCGGCCGGGTCGAGGTGCCGCACAAGAAACGGCCACTCGAACAGAAAGAATCGCGCCGCTGGATCAAAACCGCCGGCGCCGGCAAGCGTGTGCTCGAGAGTGCCGCGACAGTGACGATGGTGGCCGACCGCGAGGCCGATCTTTATGCCTTGTGGGCGCTGGTGCCGGAACCGGGCATCCATGTGCTGGGCCGAATTCACCATGATCGCAGTCTGGTCGGTGGCGGTACCCTGACCACGATTGCCCGGCAATGGCCGCTGGCCGGCAGCCAGCGAATGGCGCTGCGCGAGCGTCCCGACCGGCGCGAGCGCGAGGCGCGGCTGGAGCTGCGGTTTGGAGTTGTCACGATCGCCCGGCCGCGCGATGCCGGCGCGCTGGAGCTGCCAGCGCAAGTCACCCTGAGCTTGATCGAACTGACCGAACCCGACCCGCCACAAGGGGTCGAACCCATTACCTGGCGGCTGCTCACCACCCACACCGTCGCCAACGCCGCTGCCGCGTGGCATATCGTCGGCTGGTACCGGGCGCGATGGGTCATCGAACAGCTCTTTCGGCTGCTCAAGAAACAAGGATTGCACCTCGAGGACAGCCAAATCGAGACCGCCGAGCGACTGCTTAAGCTCGTCGCCATTGCCGCTCATGCCGCAGCGATCACCTTGCAGCTGCTGCAGGCGCGCGACGGGCGCAGCGGCGAGCCGGCGTCTCTTGTCTTTACCGCCGACGAACTCGGCACCCTCAATGCGCTGCAGATGCAATACGCCGGCACGACCCTGCGGCAGCAAAACCCTCATCCGTGGCACAGCCTGGCTTGGGCAGCTTGGCTGGTTGCTCGCCTCGGCGGCTGGGACGGATACCCATCCTCGCGACCGCCCGGCCCGATAACTCTCAAGATCGGCATCGACAAACTCCGCCTCTTGGCGCGGGGATGGGGGCTCAGAAATGTGTGCATGCCCTAGCGCGAAAGCGGGGGTCTACGGCGACCGCTAAAGTCCCGGGGTCCTGGATCCTGCATTAGCGGGAATGACGGCGTGGGTTTCACGACCAATAGGCGAAGCCGAGGCCGGTGCCGGAGCCCGCGGGAGTGCGGTAGCCTGGGACATAATGCGACCAGGCCATGTC
>JAFAHQ010000307.1 GCA_019237135.1 Alphaproteobacteria bacterium | reverse complement strand
CGGGTCAAGTTGGGGCTCAACGACGGCGATGCGGTCTTCTTCATATGCGGTGCGCCAAAGAGCTTTGTGCCGTTCGCAAGCGACGCACGCCTCAAGATCGGGCGCGAGCTCGGCCTCACAAAAGAGGATGTCTTCGAATTCTGTTGGGTTACTGATTTCCCGATGTACGAGTTCAACGAGGAGACCGCGCAGATTGAGTTCAGCCACAACCCGTTCTCGATGCCGCAGGGTGGGCTCAGCGCGCTAGACCGGCTGGACCCGCTCGAGATCGTCGCTCACCAATACGATATCGTCTGCAACGGGGTAGAGCTGGCTTCGGGGGCGATCCGCAACCATCGCCCGGATATCATGCATAAAGCCTTTCGTATCGCCGGCTACTCCGCGGAGGAAGTGGAGTCGCGTTTCGCGGGCCTGCTAAACGCGTTCAAACACGGGACGCCGCCCCATGGCGGAATGGCGCCCGGGATCGACCGCATCGTCATGCTGCTGGCGGATACGCCCAACATACGCGAGGTTGTCGCCTTCCCGATGAACCAGCAGGCACGAGATCTCTTGATGCAGGCTCCGTCACGAGTTTCGCCGGAGAGGCTGGGTGAGCTCCACGTCAGACTCGATCTGCCGCGCGCTAAAAGTGCGAATCGCTGAGCCCTGAGCCGTGCATCTTTGGGGTTTGATAGAGAATTTCCGCCCGAGGCGAGGTAGAGTTTGCGCGGGGATCGTCACGAACGAAAATTGCCGATTATGTGCGGGCCGGTCTCGCGAGCTTCTGTCTGGCGGCGCCGACCCCGGAGGGTTGTGTTCATGATGAGGCGGCCCATCGGATCAGTGGTCCTTGCGGTGGGACTTGTGGCAGCGGCTACGAAGGCTGGCGGTGCCGAGATCGCACCGCACCGGGCGCTCTATTCGATGACTTTGGGTTCTGCCCGAAACGATTCGGGCGTGGTCGATGCACGCGGCACGATGGACTACGAATGGGGCGAGACGTGCGACGGCTGGACCATCGAGCAGCGCTATCGGCTGAAGATGCGTTACGGCGAGACGCCCGATGTGGACATCGTATCGAGCTTTGTCACTTGGGAGTCGAAAGACGGGCTGCGCTACCGCTTTAATCAAAGGCAGACTCGAAACGGCGAGCTCGACCAGGACATCCGCGGTGAAGCGAAGCTCGATGCTCAAGGAAAGGGCGGCAGCGTCGAGTTCACCAAGCCGAAACCGCAGACCCTGAAGCTCGATCCCGGCGTTTTGTTTCCCAGCGCGCACACGATCTTGCTGATCGACAAGGCCCATGAAGGGGAGAACTTTCTTTCGCGCCAAGTGTTCGACGGGGCCACCGACGAGAATGCGGTTCAGGTGTCCGCGGCGATCGGAGTCAAGATCACCGCCGATCCCGCAGCGGTGCAGGTCAGCCCCTTGTTGCAACGGCCTGGCTGGCGCGTCCGGCTTGCCTTCTTCCCGGTGGATGCGAGCATCGAGAGGCCGGACTACGAGCTTGGCATGCGCCTACTCGACAACGGAGTTTCGCAGGACATGCTGATCGACTACGGCGAGTACTCGATCCGAGCCAAGCTGGACGATATCGAGCCGCTAACCAAACCGAACTGCTGACTGCCTTTTCAACGGCTCACCCGATCGACCTCCTTGCTTGCGCCGAAAGGTCGTGCGATGAGCGTCATGCCAGCCGCCGGCAGACCGCGGCCGAACCGTACCGATCGATTGCCGAGCATGGTGGGAATTTCCACCGAGATCGAGTGCGCCGGGGCATGCGCATCGACGCCGCGCGCGAGACGAGCCATCCGTGCGCCAATCCGGCTGTAGTGGAGCGCGAGTTCGCGTTCCCAAGCATAGCGAGCTAGCCGATGACTGCGATGCCATCGCCGGCCAGCCACCGATGCATCGCAGCGCCCACCCCAATAGAATCGAAACCGGCTTGTCGGCGAGAAAGGCGGCGGTCTCGCTCCGGCTGAGCACCGCCAAGTCGGGCGGCTTGCTGATCAGAGGCGAGCTTGACGGGAGGAATTTGTTGTTGATCAACCCGATCGACAGTAATGCCGAACTCGGTTTCGACTCGGAGGCTCGCCGCACCGCTCGCGCGGTGGCCAAGATGGCGAGAGCGCCGCAATCTCGGCACGGCGCAGTCACGCTTCTTCCTCCGGGGGCCACAGCCAAGCGGCACCTCGCACCCCGCTCGAATCGCCATGAACAGGAGGAAGCAGGCGAGTAACGACCTCATCCGAAAAGATGTACTGCCTCCACAGGAGCGGAACCCGCTCGTACAGCGCCGATATGCCGGAAAGGCCGCCCCCCAGCACAATCGCATCGGGATCGATCAGGTTGATCACAGAAGCCAGCCCGCGGGCGAGCCGGTCCATGTAGCGCCCGAGTGTCGCGCCACATTCTGCATTGCCACGCGCTGCAGAGGCGGCGATCTCAACTGCGCTTAGGTCTCGCCCCCCGTGCCGACGATGGTCTGCCGCAAGCCCGGGCCCGGAGAGAAAAGTCTCGACACAGCCTGAGCGACCGCAATAGCACGCGGGTCCCGGGATCTCGCCCGGTGCCGGCCAGGGCAGCGGGTTATGCCCCCATTCTCCGGCGATCGCGTTGGCGCCGAGGAGGATCCGTCCTCCTAGGGCGATCGCCCCTCCGACCCCGGTGCCGAGAATGACGCCGAAGACAGCCTCCGCGCCTACCGCGGCGCCGTCGGTCGCTTCCGACAAGACAAAGCAATTGGCGTCGTTGGCTAGGCGCGTTGGCCGCCCGAGCGCCGTCTCGAGGTCTCGCTGCAGTGGGCGACCGATCAGCCAAGTGGAGTTGGCGTTTTTTACCAATCCGGTGATAGGCGAAATCGTCCCGGGCATACCGATCCCGATAGGTGCCGCTTCGCCGATCTCTAGTTCAATCATCCTGACGAGCGCGGTGATCGCTTCGATCGTCGCGCGATAATTCCCGGTGGGTGTCGCGATTCGTCGGCGGCCGCGAATCGTGCCGAGCCGGTCGACGGCGACCGCTTCGATCTTTGTGCCGCCAAGATCGATGCCGATCCGGAACCGGGCTGCCATCAGCTCTGCACCTTTATTGGGGCGGGGCGGGAGGGCGGTTACGGATTGTTAAGATCGACCCTTTACAACCCGCAAACGTAACCAAGGCGGAAAGTCGGTCACTGGGATTGCGATCGAGCCTTTCGCCGAAATTTCAGCACTTTTCTCGAGGCCGGCAAAGCATGACGCTCGAAGTGCCGAAATCGAATGAGACTGCCAATCCGCCGACGCGGAAGAAGGTCTTGATCGTCGAGGACAACGACCTCAATATGAAGCTGTTTAATGATCTCCTCGTGGCACACGGGTATGGTACGCTGCAGACCAGAGACGGCATCGAAGCGCTTGCGCTCGCCCGACAGCATCATCCCGATCTGATTCTGATGGATATTCAACTTCCCGAGGTATCCGGTCTTCAAGTGACCCAATGGATCAAAAAGGACGACGATCTGCACATGATCCCGATCATCGCGGTGACTGCTTTCGCGATGAAGGGTGACGAGGAGAAGATCCGCGACGGCGGCTGCGAGGCCTATATCGCAAAGCCGATTTCGGTAGCAAGCTTTCTCAGAACTGTCGAGCGTTTCCTTTCTTGACGCGAGCGCTTTTTCCACCCAGGTGCGTGCGAACAGCTCATGTCTGCCCGAGTGCTGGTTGTCGATGATGTCGAGGCAAACGTAAAGCTGCTTGAGGCCAAGCTATCGAGCGAATATTTCGACGTCCTGTCGGCATATAACGGCCGTACCGCCTTGCAGATAGCCGATAGCGAACTACCAGACGTGATCCTCCTCGATGTGATGATGCCGCGCATGGACGGGTTCGAGGTTTGCCGCCGGCTAAAGGCCAATCCGCGGACCGCCGACGTTCCCGTAGTCATGGTGACTGCTTTGTCGGACGTCGCCAATCGCCTTCGCGGTCTCCAGGTTGGCGCCGATGATTTCCTGACCAAGCCGGTGAACGACATTGCCCTGTTCGCGCGCGTGCGCTCGTTGGCGAGGCTGAAGCGGCTGATGGAAGAATGGCGTCTGCGGGAAGAGATTTGCGGTCGGTTCGCCGGCCGAGATATCGCTGCCGCCGAGGATGTCGGGCCCGCAACGATTCTGATCGTCGAAGAGGATCGCTTCGCTGCTGCACAGATCGCCGAGACCTTGCGTTCGGTAGGCCATTCGGTAACCTGTGCCGCCGGCTGCGCAGAAGCTCAAACGTTGCTGGACGGCGACACCGAGCTGATCATCGTCAGCTTGTCGATGCCTAGCTGCGACCCGTTACGGCTCGTCTCGCAGTGCCGGGCGAATGAGGTCTTCCGCCAGCTTCCGATCCTGCTGATCGCCGAAGATATCGACCTGATCCGTGTCGCCAAAGGCCTAGTTGATCT
>JAFAHQ010000178.1 GCA_019237135.1 Alphaproteobacteria bacterium | reverse complement strand
GGCCACAGGGGCCGCATCGTCAAGACCACCGGCGATGGGTTGCTGGTCGAGTTCGCCAGCGTCGTCGATGCGGTGCGCTGCGCGGCCGAGCTGCAGGCGGCAATGGCGGAGAGCAATGGGCCGTTGCCGCCCGACCGCCGCATCGACTTCCGCATCGGCATAAACATGGGCGACATCGTCGTCGAGGATGGCGATATCTTCGGCGATGGCGTCAATGTCGCAGCGCGGCTCGAAGGTTTGGCCGAGCCCGGCGAGATCTGCGTTTCGGCGCGCGTGCGGGAGGATGCGGCGGGCAGGCTCGACCTCGCGTTCGAAGATATCGGCGAACAGCGGCTGAAGAACATCACGCGGCCGGTGCGCGTCTTCCGCGTCGCGACGGGGCAGAAACCAGTCTCCGAACTTGCGCTCGCGTTACCGGACGAGCCCTCGATCGCCGTACTGCCGTTTGCGAATATGAGCGGCGACCCCGAGCAGGAATATTTCGCGGACGGCATGGTCGAGGAGATCATCACCGCGCTCAGCCGTATCCGCTGGCTCTTTGTGATCGCTCGCAATTCGAGTTTTACCTACAAAGGCCAGGCGGTTGACGTGAAACAGGTCGGGCGCGAACTCGGCGTGCGTTATGTCCTCGAAGGCTCGGTGCGCAAGGCCGGCGATCGGGTGCGCATCACCGCGCAGCTGATCGATGCGCTGAGCGGCGCACATCTGTGGGCCGACCGCTTCGACGGTTCTCTGGAAGACGTGTTCGACCTTCAGGACAAGGTCGCAATCAACGTCGCCGGGGTCATCGAGCCGACTTTGCAAGCCGTGGAAGCCGCTCATTCGGCCCATCGGCCGACAAACGATCTGACCGCTTACGACCTCTATCTGCGTGCCTATGCGATACTCTTGTCGTCGGCGAGGCAAGCTCTTGAGGCGCTCCGCCTTATGGAGCAGGCGATCGCGATCGATCCGCGTTATGGACCGGCACTCGCCTGGGCCGCGATTTGCTGTCATCGGCTGCTCGTTGACGATAGGAGCGAAGACCGGGAGGCAGACCGCCTGAAGGGCGCCGATTTCGCGAAGCAAGCCCTAGAAGTGGCCGGCGATGACCCCGGCGTCCTGGCGAACGCCGCCTATACGCTCGCCTATTTGGGCGAGGATATCGGCGCGATGATGGCATTGGTCGATCGCGCCTTGACGCTCAACCCCAGCTACGCGCACGGCTGGCACATCAGCGGCGTCCTGAGAGGGTATGCGGGGCAGCCGGACATCGCGATCGAGCATGCACAAGCCGCGTTGCGCCTGCGCCCGCGCGCCCGAGTAGGTCCGTCGCTCGCTTTAATTGGCTGCGCGCATTTCTTTAGTCAGCGCTTCGATGAGGCGGTGCCGAAGCTCCTATTGGCGATCCAAGACGATCCAGGTAACCCACAACCGTATCGGCATCTCGCCGCCTGCTACGCCCATATGGGTCGGCTTGAAGACGCACGAGGAATAGTCGCGCGCCTGAGCGCTATCACCTCTGTAGTGATCCCGGACCTCAGCTACCAGCGGAAGCCGGAGCACCGCGAGCTGTTTCTGTCGGGTCTGCGTATGGCGGCGGGCGAAACACGCGCTGCCTCGCGTGAGCTGTTCGGCTGAGCACCGATGACTACAGGCTCCGTCCCCCCCGAATTGCTCGATGCTATCGTCGAGTATTTCCGCCCGTTGCGTGTGATCTTGTTCGGGTCGGCGGCGCGAGGTGACGCCGGTCCGGACAGCGACATCGATCTATTGGTGATCCTTGACGACGCCGCACCACCGGAGAAGTTGACCCTGGCGGCGGGCTATCACTCGCGGCGTTCCTATCATCGCGCCACCGACGTGATCCCATGCCGGGAGACGGTGTTCAGACGTAAGAGCCGGATCGTCGGAACCTTGGCCTATACAGCGGCCCGGGAGGGCCGGGTCGTTTATGAACGGCGATGACGTCTTCGAACTGCGCCGCGAAGCCGCCGGCTGGCTCACGATCGCTCGTGAAGACCTCCGCGTCGCCGAAGCTTGCCTATCGCTCGCTCCACCGGCTTTGGGTGTTGCCGCCTACCATTGCCAACAAGCGGCTGAGAAGACGGTAAAAGGACTGCTGGTGGCCGCCTCCGTCGCGTTCCGAAAGACGCATGACATGGACGAGCTGGCCGACCTTTTGGTCTCCAGCTATCCGGAATGCCGCGATCTGCTGGACCCGATCCGCCCGTTGACCGTGTGGGGCTTCGCCTACCGGTATCCCGGGACGGAGGATGTCCCCGAGCCGGTCCCCGACCAAGTGGAGTTGCGCCGGATCATCGATCTCATCCAGCGCCTTGCCGAACGGCTGGAAGCTGCCGCCGCCCTGGGCAGCTTACGAGCTCCGCATTAATGGCTGCGACCCGCCGCCTCGCCGCGATCCTGGCCGCCGATGTTGCCGGCTATTCGCGGCTGGTCGAGGCCGACGAGGAGGGCACCCTTGGCCGGCTGAAGGCGCTGCGGGCCGAGGTGGTCGACCCGAAGATCGCGAGCCATAAGGGCCGCATCGTCAAGACCACCGGTGACGGCCTTTTGGTCGAATTTTCGAGCGTCGTCGACGCGCTGCGCTGCGCGGCGGAGGTGCAAGCAGCAATGGCGGAAAGAAATGGTCCGTTGCCGCGCGACCGCCGTATCGACTTCCGCATCGGCATCCATCAAGGCGATATCGTCGCCGAGGACGGCGATATCTTTGGCGACGGCGTCAATGTTGCCGCCCGGCTCGAAGGTCTGGCCGAGCCGGGCGGGATCTGCGTCTCGGCGCGGGTGCAGGAGGATGCCGCCGGCCGCCTCGATCTCACCTTCGAGGATCTCGGTGGGCACAACCTCAAGAATATCGTACGGCCGGTCCGGGTGTATCGCGTGCCAATCGCGCGCACCGCTGTGACAGCGCCGCTGCCATTGCCCGATAAGCCGTCGATAGCGGTATTGCCATTTCAGAATTTGAGCGGCGATCCGGAGCAGGAGTATTTCGCCGACGGCATGGTCGAGGAGATCAGCACAGCGCTTTCCCGGATCCGCTGGCTGTTCGTCATCGCCCGCAATTCGAGCTTCGCCTACAAGGGCAAGTCGCCCGATCTGCGCCAGGTCGGGCGCGAATTGGGAGTGCGCTATGTGCTTGAAGGCTCGGTCCGGAAGGGCGGCAGTCGGGTCCGCATCACGGCGCAGTTGATCG
>JAFAHQ010000080.1 GCA_019237135.1 Alphaproteobacteria bacterium | reverse complement strand
CAAGGGCCTGGCAGATGATCTTGCCGCGCCGGCGAGCCTGCGCGCTCGCGCCGCCGAGATGGCCGCGGCGCTCGCTTCTTAGCCGGTTCGGGATGCTCGAATGATTCGAGCCGCCATCGCGCCTATTATTGTGCTCTGCTTGACGTTTACCGGGTGCAGCTGGTTCGAGGGCAAAAAGCAGCCTTTGCCGGGAGAGCGGATTTCCGTCCTCAGTCTCGATCGCCAGCTCGAACCCGATCCGGAACTTGCCAAGATCGCGATCACGTTGCCGGCGCCGGTGGTCAATCCCGATTGGCCCGAGCCCGGCGGTTATCCGAACCACGCAATGCAGCACCTGTCCCTCCCCGACACCCTCACGCGGGCGTGGAGCACGAGCACCGGCGAGGGCGCTTCGCGTTATTCGCGGGTCCTGTCCCATCCGGTTGTCGAAAAAGGACGGGTTTACGCCATGGATGGGGCGGTTCAGGTCAGCGCCTACGATGCTGCGACGGGAGATCGGTTGTGGCAGGTCGACCTCAAACCGGAGGACGAGCACGGCAACTCCTTTGGCGGGGGCCTCGCGTTCTGGAACGACCGCTTATACGCATCAACTGGCTATGCGCAGGTCTTGGCGCTCGATCCGGCCGACGGCAAAGTGATCTGGCGAAGCAATGTCGGCGCCCCGGTGCGCAGCGGACCCACGGTATCCGATGGTCGGGTCTTTGTGGTGACAGTTGAGAACGAGCTGACGGTCCTGGCTGCCGATGACGGCCGGCGGCTGTGGACCCACACCGGCATCCCTGAAACCGCGAGCCTGCTCGGGAGTGCCAGCCCGGCCGTCGAAGGCGAGGTAGTCGTTGCCGCCTATTCCTCGGGCGAGATTTATGCGCTCACCGTCGAGACGGGACGGCCGGTGTGGTCCGACAATCTCGCCTCGACCCATAATGTCAATGCCGTTTCCACCCTCGCCGATGTACGGGGATGGCCGGTCATCGACCGCGGCCGCGTCTATGCCGCCAGCCATGGCGGGTGGACGGCGGCGATCGACCTGAGAAGCGGCGATCGAGCGTGGGAGCAGGACTTCGGCAGCGCCCATAATCTTTGGGCCGCCGGCGACTACATCTACGCCTTGTCCAACGACAATACTCTGGTTTGCTTGACGCGCAACGAGGGAAAGGTGCGCTGGCTGCGCCAGCTGCCGAGCTTCGAGGATGAGAAGAAAAAGAAGGATCCGATCTACTGGACCGGTCCGGTGTTGGGCGGTGATCGGCTGATCGTGCTGGCCTCCGACGGCACCGCCGTCTCGATTTCTCCTTATACTGGCGAGCCGCTCGGCCGACAGGAGCTGTCGGCCGGCGGGTATTTCGCCCCGGTCATCGCCGACAATTCTCTTTATGTCCTCACCGACGACGCCAAATTAACGGCCTATCGCTGACCCGATCGCACGCGGGCTGTCCAGGTAACCGAAATCGATTGTGGGCGCGCTGCATTGGGCAGGTGCAAGTTTAGCGGAATAGCCCGTCTCCGCCCTTTAGAGGTGAGTGGGAGGGGCCCCGACCCCCACCCTAACCCTCCCGCGCCTGCGGGGGAGGGAAGGGAGGGGGATAGCCCTGCGATCGCGCTCGCATTCTTACCCCGATGAGCTTTACGGTCGCCATTCTGGGACGACCGAATGTCGGCAAGTCGACACTGTTCAACCGGCTCGCTGGTAGGCGGCTCGCGCTGGTCGACGACACGCCCGGCCTGACCCGAGATCGTCGGGAGGGCGAGGGTCGCATTGCCGATCTCGGTTTTCGCGTCATCGACACCGCCGGGTTGGAAGAGGCTACTCCCACCTCGCTCTCCGGGCGGATGCAGGCGCAGAGCCGAACGCGCACTTACCGAGGCCGATGTGGTGCTCCTCGTCATAGACGCGCGAGAAGGCATCACCGAAGCCGACCGGCATTTTGCCGGTTGGCTGCGACGAAGCGGCAAGCCGGTCGTGCTCGTCGCCAACAAGACCGAAGGCCGCGCCCTGCCGCCTGGCGTCGGCGAGTCTTACCGGCTCGGTCTCGGCGACCCGGTACCGATCTCGGCCGAGCATGGCGAGGGCATGGC
>JAFAHQ010000077.1 GCA_019237135.1 Alphaproteobacteria bacterium | reverse complement strand
GCCATGCCCCAATTGTAGGCAGCGATCGCATCTGGCCAGTTTTTGTACCGTCGATATAGTTGCGCTAGGTAGGCGCGCCCGATCGCCCGATTTTCGGTCAAATCAAACCGATCACCGCCACCCACATCGGCCGCCGCTGACCCGCTGACCTGCATCGGTCCTTGCGGTCCGGACGGGTCGGGGCGCCACATTGTGAGATCCTCGCCATGGCTGGACTCCGCGCCGTCGACCGCATAGGCCACGCGATCTAACGTCGTCTGAATACTCGGCCAGCCGCTTTGGACCGCTCGCTGATTTGAACTTGCCGCCCCGCTCACCGCAACGGGCGGGTCAATCGGCGCCGTGCGTTCCCCGGCCTGCGCCACCGCGACAGTTTCGACGATCGAGAGGGCGATCAACGTGGATCGTGCACAACCGATCATCGATTCCCCTTGCTGGCTTAACCAGTAAGAATAGCGCCAAGGATGTTGCTGGCAAAGAAAGAATTTTCTTTAGGCAGGGTTGAAATAATTAACCTAGCTGGGCCTATATTTAGCGGTTGGTCTAGAAGAATTCGTGGCCTATGTTGATTCTCGCGCTTAACAGAGGGGCGGCGCGGCGATGCTACTCAATCGCTTAGAGGGCATCTCTATTGCACGGCTGAGAGCCCTACCGGCCCGCGCTTGGTTGACCCTCTCGGGACCCTCCTTTGATTTCGGACGAAGCGCTTCGCGGGTGAGGGACCTCGTCGAGCGCATTACTCACGCCGCGTGCCGCGGCTGCGTCACAATACCTCGAAGAGGCCGGCTGCGCCCATGCCGCCACCGACGCACATGGTCACGACGACCCATCGCACACCGCGCCGTTTGCCCTCAATCAGCGCATGGCCGATCATGCGCGCGCCCGACATCCCATAGGGGTGACCGATCGAGATTGCGCCGCCGTCGACATTGTACCGCTCCGGATCAATGCCGAGCCGGTTTCGGCAATAGAGGGCCTGGACGGCGAAGGCCTCGTTCAACTCCCACAAGCCAATGTCGTCGACCTTGAGCCCATGCTGCTGCAACAGCTTCGGCACCGCGAAGACCGGACCAATTCCCATCTCGTCCGGAGCGCAGCCGACGACCGCAATCCCGCGATAGGCCCCGAGTGGTTGTAGCCCGCGGCGTTCGGCCGCCTTGGCTTCCATCAGCAATGAAGCAGAGGCGCCGTCGGAGAGCTGAGAGGCATTGCCCGCGGTGATGAACCGGCCCTCCTTGACGGTTTGCCCGTCGCGAAACACCGGCTTCAGAGCAGCCAGACCTGCGAGGGTCGTCGACGGCCGGTTGCCCTCGTCCCTCTCCAGCGTGACGGAGACATGTGAGGTCTCACCGCTCTCGCGGTCGTCGACCCGCATCACCGAAGGCATAGGAGCGATTTCCTGATCGAGGCGACCTTCTGCCTGGGCAGCCGCCGTCCGCTGCTGCGACAACAGGGCATATTCGTCCTGCGCTTCGCGGGTGACCTGGTACCGCTCAGATACGATTTCAGCGGTTTCGATCATCGTCATGTAGAGATCGGGCCGCTGCTCGACCAGCCTGGGGTCCTGCGCCCGGAATTGGTTACGTTTGTCGTTCTGGACCAGCGAGATCGATTCGAGGCCACCCCCCACCGTAATTGCCATGCCATCATGCACGATCTCTTTTGCCGCGGTCGCGATCGCCATCAGCCCAGAAGAGCATTGGCGATCGATCGTCATCCCCGGGACCGAGACCGGCAATCCGGCGCGGATGGCCGCCTGACGGGCCACGTTGAAGCCGGTGCATCCCTGCTGGAGCGCAGCACCGAGCACAACATCCTCGACCTCGGCCGGATCGATCCCGGCGCGCCGCACGGCCTCGGCGACTGCATGGCCGGCGAGCGCCTGCCCCTGGGTGTCATTGAAAGCGCCCCGATATGCTCTACCGATCGGCGTGCGGGCGGTCGATACAATGACGGCTTCAGGCATCTATCTTCTCCCCGGACGACAGCCGAATTCTGCTCGTTACAGAATAGTCGAATTGCGTAGGGTCATGTAGCATTCGGTTGTCCGCTCTCTGCGAAGGAGACAGCCATGCCGGAAAGCTACCCCCTGCCATCCGCTGATCCAGCGAGCCTGGGTTTTGCAGCGACGCCTCTTCAGCATCTCGACCGGCTCATCCGGCAACATATCGAGGAAGGCCGCTACCCCGGCGCGCAGATCGCGTTGGCGCGCCACGGCAAATTGGCGCTGTTCCGCAGCTACGGCGACGCCAAGACAGAGCCCCGGAACGCACCGGCTACGGACGATACCCTGTTTCTTTTGTTTAGCCAAACCAAGGTGCTGACCAGCTCGGCGGTCTGGGCGCTGATCGAGGAAGGCAAGCTGTCGTTCATGGATCGCATCGCCGACCACCTGCCGGAATTTGCCCAACGTGGCAAAGCCGAGATCACCCTGCATCAGGTCATGACCCATCAGGGCGGCTTCCCGAGCGGCGACGTCACCAAGGCGACGTGGGCCGACCATGCCCGGATGCGCGCCGAGGTCTGCGACTTCTCGCTAGACTGGACCCCGGGGACGCGGCTGCAATATCACCCGCGCGCGGCGCACCTGACCCAAGCAATGGTGATCGAGGCGGTTACCGGCCAGGATTATCGCGATGTGATCCGCCAGAAAGTGTTGGCGCCGCTGGGGCTCGCGAACGAGATCTTCGTCGGCGTGCCGGCGAGCCAGCAGGAGCGTTGCGCCGACACTTACGCGCCCGAGCCGCGTGACAATTCGCCGGAATTCAAAGCCGCCGGAATGCCTAGCGGTGGTGGTTACGCCACTGCCCGGGGGATGGCGGCGTTTTATCAAATGCTGCTCGGCCGCGGCCGGCTCGGCAATGTGCGGTTGTTGTCACCCCGGCTGATCGCTTATGTGACGCGCAGCCACACCGGAGAGCGCGGCGACGATGCGATGGGCGGTATTCCGATGCATCGCGGGCTCGGCCCGCATGTGCGCGGAGAAAGCGACCGCATCCGCGGCCTCGGCACGATCGGCGCACCCGAAACCTTCGGGCATGGGGGCGCCGGGACCTCCTATTCCTGTGCGGATCCGACAAGCGGGGTGTCGTTCACCTACATCACCAACTTCATGTCTCCCGATCCGTGGCACACCGCGCGCCTGGACCGGGTCGCTAACCTTGTGCACGCGGCGATCGACTAAAGCGTCGAGATGGCACCACGCGTCGATCCCGTCCGTTCCGATGACGCGCTGCCGGTACGCGCCGATGTCGTGATCATTGGCGGCGGGATCATCGGCACCAGCGCGGCGCTTTTTCTGGCGCAAAAGGGGGTTCGGGTTGTCCTTTGCGAGAAGGGGCACATCGCCGGCGAGCAGTCGAGCCGCAATTGGGGCTGGTGCCGCAAGATGGGACGCGATCCCCGCGAACTCCCGCTCATCATAGAGAGCCTGCGGCTGTGGCAGGGCATGAACGAGATGGTCGAGGCCGAGACCGGCTTCCGCCAGGCCGGCATCATGTATCTCGCCGAGACGCCGGCAGAGCTAGGCCAGCTCGAAACCTGGCTGGATCATGCCCGCCAGTACCAGCTCGACACCCGCATCATCAGCCGGGCCGAAGCGGCAGAGCTAATGCCCGGTCTGACCGGTGAGTGGACCGGGGCGCTCTACACCGCGAGCGACGGCAAGGCCGAGCCGCAGCGGGCAGCGTCGGCGATCGCCGAGGCGGCACGTCGGCACGGTGCGACGATCGTCACCCAATGCGCGGTCCGCGGCATCGAAACGGCGGGCGGACGCGTGGCTGGCGTGGTCACTGAAAAGGGCCGCATCCCCTGCGAGACTGTCGTGCTCTCCGGCGGCGCGTGGTGCCGGCTGTTCTGCGGCAATCTCAATATCGAGCTGCCGCAGCTCAAGGTGCTGGCCACCGTGATGCGAACCGAGCCGCTAGAAGGCGGGCCGGAAATCTCGGCTTCGGGCGGGCTGTTCGGCTTTCGCAAGCGGATGGACGGCGGCTACACCGTGGCGACCCTGGGGGTTCGCACGATCGACCTCGTCCCCGACCATTTCCGTCTGTTCTTCGACTACCTGCCGGCCGCGCGCATGCACTGGAAGAAGCTGCGCTTCCGGATCGGCAACCGCTGGGTCGAGGAGTGGCGTGTCCCGCGGCGATGGGGCCTCGACGACGCTTCACCGTTCGAGGCGGTGCGCGTGCTCGATCCCGAGCCCGACCGATATGTCGTCGAGCGTGCGCGGGCCGCTTCCGCCGCGGCCTTTCCGGTATTCCGCGAGGCGGTTGTCGCGGAAAGCTGGGGCGGCATGATCGATGTCATGCCCGATGCGATACCGGTGATCTCGCCGGTCGAACGCCTGCCCGGCTTCTTCATCGCGACCGGCTTTTCCGGGCACGGTTTCGGCATCGGCCCCGGGGCCGGCAAGCTGGTGGCCGACATGGTCGCCGGTAACCCGACCCTTGTCGATCCGACCCCCTTCCGCCTCTCTCGCTTCACCGACGGCTCGAACCCGCGGCCGCACCCGCTGGCGAGCTGATATGACCGACGCGGGCCTGGCTTGCTTTCGCCGCTGGACGCCGGTATAAGGCCCCGCTTCACGCGGACATTGAAATGCCCAAGCTCAAGACGAAGAGCGGTGCCAAGAAGCGCTTTGGCCGTACCGCCACTGGCAAGATCAAGCACAATTACGCCTACAAGCGGCACTTGCTGATCAACAAGGACAAGCAGGGCAAACGCAAGCGGCGCGGCACCACGACGATGCGCAAGGGCGACGCCAATCTCGTGCTGACTTATATGCCCTATCTAAGAGGCTGAGCCGTGGCGCGCGTCAAACGCGGGGTTACGACCCACGCCCGCCACAAGAAGATCCTCAATCTCGCCAAGGGCTACCGCGGCCGCGGCAGCACCGCCTACCGCATCGCGATCGAAAAGGTCGAGAAGGCGTTGCGCTATGCCTATCGCGATCGGCGCAACCGCAAGCGCGACTTCCGCGCCTTGTGGATCCAGCGAATCAATGCCGGCGCACGTGAGCACGGCTTGACCTACTCGCAATTTATGCACGGCATCAAGCTCGCCGGGCTTGAGCTCGACCGGAAGGTGCTGTCCGATCTCGCGATCCGCGAGCCCGAAGCGTTCCAGGCGATTGCGGGTTCGGCGCGCGCGGCGCTGAACCCAGCATCGCCTTCTGCGGCGGCCCAGTGATGAGCTCCTGGATCCAGCGATTTACCGTCGGGTGCAATCGCTAACACGCGGCGTACCGGCGTTCAATCGACGAGGGCCGCATCGATCGGCCCTTTTTGTTGCAGGATTTGCTCATGGAAAACTTCGACGAGGTGGTCAAAGAGATTGCGGCCGCGGCGTCGCCGGAGGCGCTCGAAGCAATCCGCGTCCAAGTGCTTGGCCGCCGCGGGTCGCTGACCCTGGCGATGCGAGAGCTCGGCGCGCTCGATCCCGAGCAGCGGCGGAAGGCCGGGGCGGCGTTGAATGTTGCCAAGGACCGGGTCACGGCGGCACTCACCGAGGCGACGGCACGGCTCGGCCGCTCCGCGCTCGAGGAGAGGCTCGCTGGCGAGCGCGCCGACGTCACCCTCCCGTTGAGTTTCGACGCAACCGGGCGCATCCATCCGATCAGTCAGACGATCGACGAGATCGTCGCGATCTTCGGCGAGATGGGCTTTGCGGTAGCCGAAGGGCCACATATCGAAGAGGATTTTTACAACTTCACGGCCCTCAACATCCCGCCAGAGCACCCGGCCCGCCAGGAACATGACACCTTCTACCTGCCGGACCGGCCGGACGGGGCCCGGCTTGCGCTGCGCACCCACACCTCTCCGGTACAGATCCGCACAATGCAGGCGCAGGAGCCGCCGATCCGGATCATCGTGCCGGGGCGGACCTTCCGTTGCGACCACGATGCCACGCATTCGCCGATGTTTCATCAGGTCGAGGGGCTGGTGGTCGATCGGACGACGCAGATGGGCCATCTGAAGGGCTGCCTGATCGAGTTCCTCCGCGCCTTTTTTGGTCTCGACGACCTGCCCGTCCGCTTCCGCCCGAGCTACTTCCCGTTCACCGAGCCCTCGGCCGAAGTGGATATCGGGTGCTCCCGCAAGGGTGGCGAGCTCAAGATCGGTGCGGGCGGCGATTGGCTCGAGATTCTCGGCAGCGGCATGGTCCACCCACAGGTGTTGAAGAACTGCGGCATCGATCCGGCCGAGTATCAGGGTTTCGCGTTCGGAATGGGGATCGAGCGCGTAGCGATGCTCAAATACGGGATCCCCGATGTGCGGGCATTCTACGACTCAGATCTGCGCTGGCTCCGTCACTACGGATTCCTGCCTCTCGATATTCCGTCCCTGGTGCGCGGGCCGCTGTCATGAAGACCACCCTTAGCTGGCTGAAGACCCACCTTGAGACGGAAGCCGCGCTCGGTGCAATCGTCGACCGGCTCGTCATGCTCGGTCACGATGTCGAAGGAGTCGAGAACCGTGCCGAGGCACTCGGACCTTTCACTGTGGCATCGGTCGTTTCGGCGGAACGTCACCCCAATGCCGACCGGCTGAAGGTCTGCCTCGTCGACACAGGCAAGACGCAGGTCCAAGTCGTCTGCGGCGCGCCCAATGCCCACGCCGGAATGAAGGGCGTCTTTGCACCCGCCGGCACGGTCATCCCACGCACCGGCTCCCTGCTGCGGGAGACCGTGATCCGCGGCGTCGCCTCGCGCGGCATGCTGTGCTCAGCCTATGAGTTGGGTCTCGGCGAGGATCGCGAAGGGATCATCGAACTGCCCGAGGATGCCCCCGTAGGGATGCCGTACGCGAGCTATGCTCGTCTCGGCGACACGGTGCTCGACATCAAGGTGACGCCGAACCGCGCCGACTGCCTCGGGGTCCGCGGCATCGCCCGCGACCTCGCGGCTTCCGGGCTCGGGTGTCTAAAGCCGCTCGATGCGACCCCGGTTCAGGGCTGTTTTCGCTCGCCAATCGGCATTCATATCGAAGACCATTCCGCCTGCCCGCTTTTTCTCGGGCGGCACCTGCGCGGCGTTCGTAACGGTCCGAGCCCCGATTGGCTGCGCAGCCGCCTCGAAGCGATCGGGCTGCGGCCCATATCGGCGCTCGTCGATAGCACCAATTTCCTGACATTCGACCTCAACCGGCCTCTCCACGTCTTCGACGCCGGCCGCCTCACGGGCGATCTGACCGTGCGCTTCGCTCGGCCCGGTGAGACCCTGCTCGCCCTTAACGGCCAGGAGTACGCGCTCGATACCGAGATGACAGCGATTGCCGACAAGGCAGCGGTGCGGAGCCTCGGCGGCGTGATCGGCGGCGAGGCGACCGGCTGCACGGAGGCGACGACCGAGGTTTTCATCGAGGCAGCCCTGTTCGATCCGGTGCGCACCGCCGCGACTGGCCGCAAGCTTAATGTAGCAAGCGACGCACGCTATCGTTTCGAGCGTGGGCTCGACCCGGCCTTTGTTGCGGACGGGATCGAGATCGCGACTCGGCTGATGCTCGATCTATGCGGCGGCGAGGCGTCCGAGATCGTTACAGCCGGAGCCGTCCCGAATTGGCGGCGCCGTTATGTGCTGCGCCCCGAGCGTCCGGCGACCCTCGGCGGGCTCGAGATGCCGCCCGAGAAGAGTGCGGCTATCCTGACCGCACTCGGCTTCGCAGTCGAGAGCCAGCCGGACGGCCAACTCATCGCCGAGCCACCCTCTTGGCGCGGCGACATCCTCGGCGAGGCTGATCTTGTCGAGGAAGTCGTCAGGGTGAAGGGATACGACCAGATCCCCGCGGTTTCGCTTCCTCGAGAAACGGCGCTGTCGCGCCCGTCCTTGACTCCGGCCCAACGGCGCGCAGAGCTCGTCCGCCGCACCCTCGCCGCCCGCGGGCTCGTCGAAGCGGTTACGTTTTCCTTCATCTCGACGCGTGAGGCCGAGCTGTTCGGCGGCGCCAAGCCGGAGCTCCGGCTTGTCAATCCGATCAGCGCCGATCTCGACGCGATGCGGCCATCGCTCTTGCCCGGGCTCGTGTCCGCCGCCCGGCGCAACGCCGATCGCGGATTTCCGGATACGGCGTTATTCGAGCTCGGCCCGCTCTATCGCGATGATACCCCGGCCGGCCAGGCGCTGGCGGCGGCCGGACTGCGCGCCGGGCATATCGTCCCCAAGCAATGGCGCAAGAAGGGACGCGAGGTCGATCTCTACGACGTCAAGGTCGATGCGCTTGCCGCACTCGCGGCGATGGGAGCCTCCGTCGAAAGCGTCCAGATCTCGGCCGATCCACCGGCCTGGTACCATCCCGGGCGGGCTGGGACCTTGCGGCTCGGGCCCAAGGTGCTGGGGGCCTTCGGCGAGTTGCATCCGGCCGTCATCGACGCGCTTGATGCGCGGTCGCCACTTGCCGGCTTCGAGGTCTTTCTCGACGTGGTGCCCGAGCCGCGCTCGGGCCGCGCCAAGCCGCCGGTGCATCTGTCGGTATTCCAGCCGATCGAACGGGACTTCGCGTTTGTCGTCGACGATGATCTGCCGGCCGAGACCCTGTTGCGTGCCGCCCGCGCGGTCGACCGCAAGCTTGTAACCGAGATCCGGCTGTTCGACGTTTATCAGGGAGCGGGGTTGTCGGAGGCCAAGAAGTCGCTTGCCATCACCGTGGTGCTGCAGCCGCAGGAGCGAACCTTGACCGACGCCGAGATCGAGAGCTTCTCGCAGCGGCTGATCGCTCAGGTCGAGAAGGACACTGGCGGGCAGTTGCGCGGGTAAGCCGTCCTACCGGCGGTCAATCGAACCGGCCGGCGGCAAACGGGGTGATGTCGATCGCTGGAGGACGGCCGCCGACGAGATCGGCGACAATCTTGCCGGTCATCGGCGCGGCGGTCATTCCGACATGGCCGTGGCCGAAGGCGTAAAAGACGTCCGGCGAGGCCCGAGACCGACCGATCACCGGGAGCGAGTCGGGCAGGCTCGGACGATGGCCCATCCACACCGAGATCCGCTCTTCCGGATGCGAGGCGGCGAGGCCGGGCAGCATCTTGCGGCCCTGCTCGAGGAGGATCCGTGCGCGCCGCCAATCGGGCGGTGCCGCGAGCCCGGCGAGTTCGACGGTACCGGCAAACCGCAACCCGGTGTCCATTGGGGTCGCCACGAACCTCCCGTCGGCATCGGCTGTCGGGATGCGCGGCGTGGTTTCGGGATCGCGGATCATCAAATGATATCCGCGCTCGGTCTCGAGCGGCACGCGATCGCCGAGCGCCACGGCGAGCGGTTTCGAGTATGCGCCTGCGCAGACGACCGCGGCATCGGCGCGCAGTTCGCCGCTGTCGGTTTGGATCGCGGCGAGTCGGCGGCCGTCGAGGCGAAACCCGTGGGCCCGCGCGTGCGTGATCTCGCCGCCCGAGCGCAGGAAGTGTTCGAGCAAGCGTTCGATGAGCTTCAGCGGGTTCGAGGTGTGCCCGTTCTCGCGCACCAGCACGCCGCGGACATAGTCTCGCGACAAAGCCGGTTCGAGCTGGCGCAGTTCGTCGGCGTCGAATTCGTCGATCTCGACCCCGTTTTCCCGCCGCAACTCCCAGGCGAGCCGGTCTTTTCCCAGGCTTTCCTCAGAACGATAGACATAGAGATGGCCGAGCCGATGCAAGAGATCTTCGGCGCCGGCGGCGCTGACCAGCGGCTTCAAGGCTTCGAGGGTCGGGCCGACGAGCGGACGCAGTGCGCGGGCCTGAGCGCGCACCTTATCGGGTGTGCCTGCTCGGACAAACCGAACAAGCCAAGGAGCGATCGTCGGCAGGTAGCTCCAGCGCAAGGACAACGGACCGAGCGGGTCGAGGAGCCAGAGCGGCACGTTCCTGATCACGCCGGGCATCGCTACCGGTGTTACCGAGGATCCGTTGAAGCAACCGGCATTGCCAAACGAGGCGCCATGGCCGGGCTCCCCCGCTTCGACCAGGAAGACACTGTGGCCGTCGCGCTGCAGCCAACTCGCCGCGCACACCCCGACCATGCCGGCGCCGATCACCCCCACCCGCTTTAGCCCATTCGCAGGCATCATCTCGCATCCTACGCTGGCCGACCCGATCACGGAAATTGGGGTCAGACCCCAATTTCACAATTTCATGTATCGCTTGCACGCAACAAAATGAATTGCATCCATGCAAGCGTAAACAGGGAGGGATCGAAATGACCAAATGGCGGATGGTCGGCTGCCTGAGCGCGGCGATTATGATCGCATGGATGGAGGCAGCATCGGCGCAGACATTGCGCATCGGGCTCGCCGGTGCAGCCGCACCCAACCCGGCGATCGAGATCAATGTGGTCAATAACCCCGAGGCCCTGCAAGGGGCCCAAGTTGTGCAGGCCATGGCACGGGAGGCTGGGTTCGACATTCGTATAAAGGCGGTAGATTTCATATCCGCGATCCAGGCTGCGGTAAAAG
>JAFAHQ010000015.1 GCA_019237135.1 Alphaproteobacteria bacterium | reverse complement strand
ACCTGCCGTGTCACGAGGAACCCGATGACGACCAGGTTCGCCACGTTGAAGAACGCCCCCGCCGCGAAGGCCGGGGCATAGAAACCGAAGTGATCATATAGCGCACCGGCGAACCAGCCGCCGAACGCCATTCCGGACATGCTGACGAACAGCAGGGTCGGCACCCGCCACGAAGCCTCGGCGGAAGGAAACAGCTCGCGGACGGCCAGCACATAGGCCGGGATGATCCCGCTGAAGCCGAGCCCATAGGCAGCAGAGACGGCGAACAGCCCGACTTCATCTTGCGTCGCAGTGAACCCGACGATCGCCAGGGCTTGGCACGCCGAGCTGGCGAGCACCGTGCCGAGCCCGCCGATCCGGTCTGCCAGCCACCCCCAAAACAACCGGCTGACTAGGGCGCCGCCGAGCAGCACCGACAGCATCGCCGCACCATGCGCCGCCGGGATCCCGAGATCGGTGCAGAATGCGACGAGATGTCCGGCGGGTATCGCCATCGGCACGCAGCACAGAAATCCTGCCGCAGACAGCAGCGTTTGCACGAGGTTCGCCGGCAAGCCCAAGGCCCTTCCTGGGTGCCGCGTGCCCGCATCCACCGCGGCGGCGGCTCGACTCGGCCGGGGCGGTGGCCGCAGAAGAAGGGACATGGGCACGATCGACGCGGCGAGCACCACGGCATAACCCAGCATCGTCGCTTGCCAGCCGAATTCCGTCATCGCGCGTTCGAAAACGGTCGGCCACAGCACACCGGCGACATATTGCCCGGACCAGATCAGGGCAACCGCGGTACCGCGCCGCCGGTCGAACCAGCGGCTGATGTAGACCACCAGCGGCGGAAGGTGTGCGCTGTTGCCCAAAAGACCGATCAGAATGGCGTGCCCGAGGAAGAGCGCCCAGACCTGACCGATGGTCGAGACCGCCAAGCCCAGAGCCGCCATCACCGCGCCGAAGGTCACTGTCGCTCTCACGCCGATCCGGTCGGCCACCCAGCCCATGACAATACCGCCCATTCCGGTCCCGACCCAGACCAGCGCCCCAGCGAGGGCCACGATCGATCGGTCGGTGCCGAGGGAGGCGGTGATCGGCTTGAGCCCGACAACGACGATCAGCGGCGCGCCATAGGAAATCGTGAGGATGCCTGTGGTAATCGCCGCGGCTACCCAGGACGATTGGGTTTCGATGCTGTCGGGAAACCGGCTCGCGGTCATCGAAGCACCCTAGCAATTTCGGTTGACTACGACATCCGCCGGGTTGTGGATGCAATCATGCGCGGTCCGAGAGCAATACCCGCGTCGCTCGGCAATTTCGCCTAAAGGAGTTTCCGATGCCGGTCCTCTATGAAAAACGCGGTCAAGTCGGGTGGCTAACCTTGAGCCGGCCCGAGGCGCGCAACGCATGGGGCGAGGATTTCAACGAGGAAATTGCCCGACGCTGCGACGCGATGGCATCCGACCGCGAAATCCGGATCGCCGTGTTGACCGGCGACGAGGCGGGCGGCGCGTTCTCGGCTGGTGCCAATCTCAAGAACCCGCGCACCCATACGGAGACTTCGATGGCGGAATTCATCGAGGGCCTGCCGCAGCGCCACCGCTCGGCCGGTCAAGTGCTGAGCGAGTTTCCCAAGCCCGTCATCGCTGCGGTCAATGGCTATGCCGTCGGCATCGGCTGCATCGTGACCTATTGCTGCGATCTGATCATCGCTTCCGATCGCGCAGAGTGGCGCCTGCCGCAGGTTGCTCTCGGGATCCTGCCGAATCACGGCGGGATCGTCCGCCTGGCGCGCTGGGTCGGCAAGGGCCAGGCGATGAAGGTCGCCATGGGGTACCCGATGAAGGCAGACGAAGCGCTCCGCTTCGGCCTTGCCCAATGGGTCGTACCCCACGCCGAGCTCATCGCGCAGACGACAGCAATCGCTGAGCGGCTGGCCGAGCTGCCGCCGCTCGCCTCTCGACTGGCCAAGGAATCCTTGAACCGAGGGCTCGACATGCCCAATGTCGCCGACGCCGCCTATATCGACCTTTATCGATTCATGGCCTTGTCGCTAACCGAGGACGCCAAGGAGAGCCACGCCGCCTGGCGCGAGAGGCGTCGTCCGACCGTCCGCGGCGCCTGAGCCCCAACTCCGCTGGCGCCGACACCCGGCCCGGGCCTAGAGTGTTGCCGCATGATTGAAAAAGGGAACGACGCATGACCGTCTTCACCTACGACCACATTCATCTGCGCAGCCCCGATGTGGAAGCCACAGCGCGCTGGTACGAGAAAATGTTCGGTGCCGAGATCATCCGCTCGGTGCAGTCGGACGGCAGGCCGCGCCTCGACCTCAATCTCGGCGGAGTATCCGTGTTCATCGCCCAGGTTGCACCGGAGCAGGCCGTCGCTGCACCACCGCAACCGCCTTACCTCGGCCTCGAGCATATCGGGCTACGCGTCAGCGGGATCGACGATGTCGTCGCCGAGCTAAAGAGCAAGGGCGCCGAATTTACGGTGGAGCCGAAGACGATCAGGCCCGGTGTGCGGATCGCCTTTTTGCGCGGCCCGCAGAATGTCCATATCGAACTTTTGGATCGAGACGCCGCCTGACTGAGCAGCCTGCTTCTGCCGCACCTCGGGAGGGGGCAGGGGCCGAGCGAAGCGGTGTGAGGGCGCGGGTCCCGCCGAAGCCCTGACTTACGCGAGGCGAACCCTGACCGCTTCGGGTCCCTTGCGCCCCTCCGCGATGTCGACCACGACACGCTGGCCCTCGCTGAGGCTGCCGATCCCGGATCGTTCGAGCACCGATGCGTGCACAAAAGCGTCCTTGCCTCCGTCCTCCCGGACAATGAAGCCGAACCCCTTCTGCGCGTTGAACCACTTGACCGTGCCCACCTCTTCAACGGCGGTTTCGGATGACGGTCGGTTTGCGGCCGGATAAGCCGACCGGCGTGCCATCGTCGGCAGAGCCGTGCTGCTGTCGACGCTAAGGACTTCGGTGACCTGCGGTCCCTTCTGCCCCGGCGCCACGCGAACCTCGAGTGTTTCGCCCGGCTGCACCGCTGCAATTCCGTTGCGTTCCAGGACGGTGGCGTGAAGGAACGCATCGCCCGAGCCGTCCGACAGCTCGACAAATCCAAACCCCCGTTCGGGTTTGAACCATTTGACGATGGCGCGTACCGGCGGTCCCGAGGGTGCCTCGAACCGGGTTGCCGGAAAGCGCGGTGTGCCTCCGAATTCGCGCAAATGCGGATCGTAGCCGTCATCGTCGAAGTCTCGGCGCCGCGGCTGACGAAAATTCCTATCTCTGATCAAGTCGGCTTCCTGTCGAGTCGGTTCACGGCCCAGTCGAGGCCGCGGAAACCAATTGTTCCAAAAAATCGCGTCGGGCGCGAGCGGATAAATTTACCCTGACAAGATCGTTTCGCGTCGGCCGCCATCGACCCACCCGACGCGGGGTATTTTGATTGGCGGGATAAACGCTGATCGAACCCGGAAGTCACCAAATTTTTCGTAGATCAGCGTGATAACCGATCCGCGAAACGTTGAGTCGAGCAGCAGACAAGTCCGCGAAACGGGAGGTGAGGAAACCATGGCGCTGGGGTACGGAACCAAGCTATATGACCCGACGTTGAGGCTTCGCACCTCGACAATCGGATGTGGCAAGCAGGAGACTGACGGAATGCTCAAGAAGCTCGCGATAGGGATCGGCGCGCTCAGCCTCACGGCCGGCGCCTTAGCGCTCTCAAGCCCGGCGCAGGCGCAGGCCGTAAAGGCCGGCATGCTCAATTGCAACGTGGCTAGCGGCTTCGGCTTCATCTTTGGGTCCTCAAAGGCGGTCAACTGCACCTTTGCGCCGGTGTCGGGGACTCCGCAACACTATGTCGGATCGATCGACAAATTCGGCGTCGACATCGGCTATACGTCAGGCGGTGTGCTCATTTGGGCGGTATTTGCGCCGACCACCTCGCCGGCGCCCGGCGCTCTGGGCGGATCCTTCGGCGGCGTGACCGCGAGCGCGACCGCCGTCGTCGGAGCCGGTGCCAATGTGCTGGTCGGCGGCACCGGAAATGCGATTTCGCTGCAGCCGCTCAGCATCGAGGGCAATACCGGCCTCAATGTCGCAGCCGGCGTTGCAGCGCTGACCCTGACCTATCAGCCTGGATAGAAAATAACGCTCGCGAGTGTGGTCTCGCGGGAGAACCGTGATGCCGACTTTGCAATGTTCGCCAGAAGGCCAATTGCATTACCTCGTCGAAGACTTCACCGACCCCTGGCGAGAAGTGGGGCCGATCCTGCTGCTGCACGGCAATGCCGAAAGCGGGATTGCATGGTATGGCTGGGTACCTACTCTCGCGCGCCACTTTCGCGTCGTTCGGCCGGACATGCGCGGCTTTGGCGCCTCCACTCCGATGCCGCGCGACTTTCCATGGACGCTCGACATCGTCATCGGCGATTTTGTGCGGCTGATGGATTCGCTCCGCATCGGGCGTTTTCACCTCGTCGGTGCCAAAATCGGCGGGACCATCGCACGCGCCTTTGCGGCGCGTCGTCCCGAGCGAGTGATCACCTTGACCGTGGTCGGCACGCCGCCGCCGATGCGTGCGGGTGCTGCCGAACGCGCACCCGAATTGGCCGAGGAATTCGAACGGCACGGCGTAGAGCACTGGGCGCGACGGACCATGGCGGGCCGGCTCGGCAGCACCTTCCCCGCCGAAGGGGTAGAGTGGTGGATCAAGTTCATGGGCCGCACCGCGGTCTCGACGCAAATCGGTTTCATGAAGACGATCGCCTGCGCCGACATCAGGGCCGACCTGCCGATGATTCGGTGCCCGACCTTCGTCATCACGACCGACGGCAGTGGTCTCGCCTCGGTTGACGAGACCCGGGCTTGGCAGCAGCAGATCCCGAATTCGAGCCTTCTGGTCCTTCCCGGCGACTCCTACCACGTCGCGGCGAGCCACGCCGAGCGCTGTGCCGCGGCGACGCTCGACTTCATCGCCCGGAACAGCGGCGCCTGAAACCCTGAAAAAATCACCAGCGAACCTTGTGCTCGTTGACCCGTGTCGCCGTCGACGGATCGTTGCGATCGTCGCGCCAGGTCGGATGAGTGAAATGGATGACAAAGTCACCGTTGTAAGATGCGACGGCGTTGTCAAAAATCAGTCGTCCAATGCGCTGCCAATTTGCAAAAGTGCGCCGCTGTAAAAAATTTGGACCTCGAGTTGATCCTTCGTCGGTCACTTCGATGTGAAAGGTCAGTGTCCGCTTGGGGTTGGGATCCCCTCGGTCGAATATCTGGCTCATAATTTCGTCGCGAAAATCCAATGCTTCGCCGGCGATCCTGGGCTGGTCGGGATCGACGAGCAAGCGCATGAACGCGGGCGCTTGCGTCGGTTCGCCATCGGGCTTGCCCAGTTCGGCAATCTGATAGAGCTGTCGTTGCGTCGGCTGCCTATCGATCTTCATAAATAGGGTTGCCTCAATCAGTAGAACCGGAACTCCAAAGCCGCGACGCCAGCTGGTTGTATTGGGAGCGTTACGAAGCTCAGCGTCATTGATGTAGTCCGTGCGATCG
>JAFAHQ010000322.1 GCA_019237135.1 Alphaproteobacteria bacterium | reverse complement strand
CAGCGGTGCGTTCGGCGCTCGAAAGGTTTTTTCGGCGCCATGAGACGCAGCGAGGTGTCGCATTGCCGGCAGCGTTTTGGGTGGTGCGGGCGCAGAATTGACGCAGCGTCCAGTGTGCTATTGGGGTCAGTTGCAAGCGCACCGGCCGTGCTCGCAATCTTGTCATGCCCGGTGACCGCGGTCGGCCCAGACCGAGCGTGTCCCTAACCAATCGCGAATTCGCCACGTGATCCCGGCGCGTCTGACGAGCCTATTCGGCGGCCTTGTCGTGAACGTTTGTTTCCGGGATTTCCAGCTCTTTGGATCTGGACAGGTTTTTGATCCTCTCCCGCAGGTTTTGAAACAGCACGTAAAGACCCGGGATGACAAAGATCCCGACGAAGCTCGCAGTCACCATTCCGCCAAATACCGCCGTGCCGACCGCCCGGATCGTTGCCGCACCGGCGCCCGACGCGATTACCAGCGGCACCAATCCGGCGATGAAGGCAAAGGACGTCATCATCACTGCACGGAACCTCAGTCTCGCGGCCTCGATTGCGGCGGCGACGATCGCCTGTCCGTGCCGTCGCTGCTCCATCGCAAATTCGATGATCAGGATGGCGTTCTTGGCGGCAAGAGCGATCAGCACGACGATGCCGATCTGGGCGTAGATATCGTTGTCGAGGCGGAACATCTTGAGGGCGGCCATGGCGCCGAACAGACCGACGACGACCGACAACAGCGCCGCGATTGGAATGGTCCAGCTCTCGTACAGGCCGACGAGAAACAGGTAAGCGAAGAGAACAGCCAGCCCGAGGATGGAGCCGGTTTGTCCCACCGCCGCTTTTTCCTGCAGTGCCGTGCCCGTCCATTCATAGGAAAAGCCGTGTGGCAGGGTCGCGGCGGCGACGTCTTGCATTGCCGTGATCGCCTGGCCCGACGAATGACCCGGCGCCGGCTCTCCATTGATCGTGACCGAGCGCAGATTATTGTAGCGAACGATCGACGCCGGAGCGGTGACCAGCTCGACATCGGCGACGGTTCGCAAGGGAATGAGGTCGCCCTGCGCGGTGCGGACGCGGACTCGGAAAACGTCCTCGACCGTCTTGCGGTCGGATGCGTCGGCTTGAACCTTGACCTGCCAGGTCCGGCCAAAGCGGTTGAAGTCGTTGACGTAAGTGCCGCCCATCGTGGTCTGCAGCGCGCTGAAGATGTCGCCGATCGAGACCCCCAAGGTCTCGGCGCGCTCGCGGTCCAGCTTCAGGTAGACCTGCGGTGTCGAAGCCCCAAAGGTCGTGTAGACATTGGCAAGCGCCGGGTTTTGATTGGCGGCGATCACGAGCCCGTCCGCCACTGCCGCCAGATCTTTGGGTGCCGCACCTGCCAAGCTTTGCACCTGCAATTCGAACCCGGCAGCATTTCCCAGACCCGAGATCGGCGGCAGGTTGAATGCGATAACATTCGCGGCCGCGATTTGCCGGAACAGGGAGTTGAGTTCGGCCAATGCCGAGAAGACCGATAGCGACTTGTCCGTCCTTTGATCGAACGGCTTCAGCCCGACGATCGCGAGTGCCTTGTTCGGCAGGGAAAGACCGTCGATCAGGCTGTAGCCGCTGACGGTAAGCACGTTCTGCGTCCAGGGTCGATCCAAAATCATGTTTTCGACCTGGGCGACGACCGCGTTCGTGCGGTTCAACGATGCGGCGTCGGGGAGCTGAACCTCCGCCATAAAGGCACCCTGATCTTCTTCCGGCAGAAAACCTGCCGGTACGATCTTCGCGAGCCAGCCGGCCGTCAGGGCAAAGAAAACCACTAGTAGCCCGGTTACCAGCATTCGGCGTGCCAGCGGCTGCACCAGACAGACGTAACCGTCGCGGCATTTGTCGACGCCGCGATGGAGATAGGCAATCAGACCCTTGCGGGGACCGCGATGCCTGAGCAGCAGAGTGCACAGAGCGGGCGATAGGCTCAGCGCATTGATCGCCGAAATGATCATCGACACTGAAACGGCCACTGCAAATTGCTGGTAGAGCTGGCCGGTAATGCCGGGGATGAACGCCGTCGGCACAAAGACCGAGAGCAGCACGAGGGTGATCGCGATGATCGGACCGGTTACCTGCGACATCGCCTTTTCCGCAGCTTCGGCAGAGCTCAGCCCAGGTTCGGTCTCGAGGATGTGCTCGACCGCTTCGACGACGACGATCGCATCGTCGACGACAATCCCGATCGCGAGTACCAGCGCCAGAAGCGAGATGGTGTTGGCCGAGAATCCCAGCGCCAACATGACCGCGAAGGTGCCGACGAGGGCGACCGGGACGGCGATGATCGGGATCAAAGTCGCGCGCAGGTTCCCGAGGAAAACAAAGACGACGATGCCGACGAGCACGAAGGCTTCGAGGAGCGTGACCTCCACCTTGTGGATCATCGCATCGACAAAGACTGTGGTGTCATACATCACGTCAAAGGCGACGTCGTCGGGCAGCCGCGGTTCGATCTCCTTCAATGCTTTTTTGACGCCGTCGGCTACGGCGATGGCGTTGGCTCCAGGAGCTTGGTAGATGGCGATAGCTTCGGCGGGCCGCCCATTGTAGCGGGCGAGTGAGTCGGCGTTCTTCGAGCCGAGCTCTACGCGCGCAATGTCTTTGACGCGCACGATCCCGCCATCGGCGGTCGCGCGGACGACGATGTTCTCGAACTCTTCGACCGTGGTCAGCCGGCCTTGCGTGCTTATGTTCAGCTGAAACTC
>JAFAHQ010000231.1 GCA_019237135.1 Alphaproteobacteria bacterium | reverse complement strand
CACTAGAGCGGGCCATCGCGGTCGCGCCGGATTCGTTCGATATGTCTGTCCGCCACCGCGCGCCGTGGTTTCGACCGGATGACCATGCCCACATGCTCGAAGGGCTGTGCAAGGCCGGCTGGCAGGGATAAGTCGGCCCGCGGATCGAAAGCCGTTGGCTAAGGGGCTTTCCGGGCGTTGGCAATTTCAATCAGGTGATCCACAGCCTTTGCCAAACCCGGCAGATGCTCCGTTACGATGTTCCAGGTCGCCGAATTGTCGGCGCGCTGGTATTCGTGGCGCAGCAAGTTGCCGATGCCGGCGATCTGACGCCAAGGGATCTCCGGGGCGAGCGCCTTGTAATCGTCCGGTATGTGGCGAGTTGCCTCGGAAATTATTTCGAGCCCGCGCTCCACGGCTCGCTGCATAGCCCAGCTCTGGGCGAACGTGTCGTATGCGACACCTCTAACGAGATCGTCGATCCCGGTGATCGCGGCGCGTATGTCCGTCAAACGGAGGAGAATGCTGCGCGGCACGTCAAAATACGCGGAGCGCCTCTGCCTCGATCCGTTGCCGTAGCATGGGATGCAGGCTGGCCCGTGTCATTACGTCCGATGCGACGCCGAGGATGGCGTTCACCCGCTCCTGAACGTCGACTAATTCGATCAAACTAAACCGCGGGTTGTCGGTGTCGAAGAACAGATCGACATCACTCTCCGGCCCCGCTTCATTCCGTGCCACCGAGCCAAAGAGGAATAAGCGGGACACCCCGAAGCGGTGGAGCTCGCTTCGTGCCCGCGCAAAGCGGTAATCACCTGTTCGCGGTTCATGTCGGTCTCATCAAGACACTTCGGCATCGCGATGTAAGTCTTTAGCCGAAAATAGCCTGCAAGCGACAGCCCGACCGATACACAGTTCCGGCCGTCACAATTGCCGTTAGAATGCGAAGCCGACTATCCATTCCGGCCGAGCGGTTGGGAGTGCCGCTTTGATTGGGGAACGCGTCGAACGCAGGCTGGCCGCCATCCTTGCTGCGGACATCGCCGGCTACAGCCGGCTGATCGGCGCCGACGAGGAAGGAACCCTCGCACGCCTGAAGGCGCACCGTCGCTCAATCCGAGCTCTGCTCGAGGCTGGTACCGCAGTGGATGGCTCAGATTATGGGCCGGGCAACTCGATCTCGCTATTCAGCATTGCGAAACCTCTTCGCGCCTCAGCCCACGCGAGCACAGATCAAACCCTTTCATGGCGATCGGCGTGGCTCATTTTGCCCAGCGATACGAGGAAGCCAAGACGATGCTGCTTCAGTCGCTGGACGAAAGGCCGACCTGGGCACCAACCTACCGGTTTCTCGCCGGTTGCTACGCGCATATGGGAAGGCTCGATGATGCTGGCGAAACGGTGCGGCAGTTACGAGCTATCACACCTCTCGTCATCCCGGATGCCACTCATTGGCGCAAAGCTGAACACCGCCACCTCTTCTTATCGGGTCTGCGACGGGCCGCGGGCGAGACGACGTGAGCCATACCCGCCGTCTTGCCGCTATTCTCGCCGCGGATGTCGCGGGCTACAGCCGACTGATCCGCGGCGACAAGGAGGGCACCCTCGCACGGCTAAAGGCGGGCGCCGCGGACAATTGCGCGTGCGTCCTATGCTGGGCGACGATTACCCGCGCCCGGCTCACCGCGGAATATGATCCCGAGACTGGCGATCGCAGCACACTCGACGGTCCGGCCTTGGGATCGATCAGCGATGGGCCGGCGCAGTCGTTCCATGCGATTTGCGAGGATTGCGCCGCCGTCGAGGATGACGAGCTGGTGGAGCAAATCGCCGATCGCTTCGGGATCGCCTCTTACTCCACGAACCTCAAAGGCTAAGCCGGATTGGCCGGGCTCAACGCCGGACCCGGCTCGATCGAGCTGGCGGAAATGCTGGTGATCGAGGCCTTATACCGGGGATCGGTAGTCTTCGACTTACCACCGCTGTAGGTGGACACCGCTTCGGCCGGCGGTTTGCGTGAATTCAATGGCCGCGGCCTCGAAGCGTCGCGGAATTGTGTTTAAGCATGGGGCCGCCCATGACGCTGCCTAAAGCCGTTTCCCCACCATCGACAATCCATTTATCAATAAATCGGGCTATAAACCGATTGACGATCGGACCACGATTTTAGTATAAAAGAGATCTTACCATCCAGAGGAAAGAGTGATCGATGTCGGACCGAACCATCGTTGTCTTCACACACCAATCGTGCCCCATGATGCTGAAGGAGGGCGGCTCGCAAGCGTGGGCACTCAAGCCGGCCAGCGCGCGGCGGTGCAAGTACATTGTTTGCACGCGAAACCGGTATTTCGCCGGCGCCGGACCTAAAGATCAGGCGGCCGCGGTGGAAGAGCACGGCGCGGCCTTCCTCATCGGCAAGGTGACGACTGTCGAGCCCGCCCCGGACCGTGGTGACCGGTACTACTTTATCCGCTTCGACCAATATGCGGTTCTTCCCGACCCGGTGAAAGATGTGTGGCCGGGCCACCAGAACCCAATCTGGTATGTGGAAGATATCAGGGATCTCGGCATCGATCCCGACAAGTTGAATTGGCAGCCGATGCCGAAGAGTGCGGTTCGGACTCCTCTCGAAAACACTGAGCCGAGCGTGTCGCCGGATGGATTGACGTTCGACCAAGCCCGCGCAGGTTTGGCGACCATGTATCAGGTACCGCCGGCGAGCATTGAGATCGTCATCCGGGGCTAGAAAGAGGGTTCCCGCGTCGCAGTCGGAGGCGGGGTCGCCAACATTGCGACCCCACCCCGATCACCGCAAAAGGGCCGTACCGGTCGGGCCGAATTGCGACCGGACCTGGCTAGATCGAAGCCGCGGCAATGCTCGGGATCGAGGTCGGCTGGCGGGGATTGCTGGACCGACATCAAGCGTGGGAACTGCTGCACTTAGGGGCCACTCGGCGGGAACCTGTCGGCAGCGCGCTTGCTCGCGGCACAGCTCCGTTCTATATCAATTTCGGCATGAGCGGCTGGACCGTCGAGACACTGGACGCGATGGTAACGGCCGAGATCGAGGCATTGCCAGCGGAGATTCGCGATCGGCTGAGCCGTGTAGTGGGGTTAATCGAAACCTTTGGGCTCGAACGTGTCGGGATGCCGCACGTCAGGCGTATAGAGGGCAGGCTGTGGGAAATTCGAGCGAAGGGCAGAGACGGCATAGCGCGAGCGTTCCACGTGACCGCGAGCGGGCGCGAGTGATCATCGTCCGCGCCTTCGTCAAGAAGACCCAAAAGACCCCGCGCCGCGAGATCGAGCGGGCGCTGCAGCGGGCGAGGGCGGTGCTATGAAATTTAATGAACTGCATGCTCGTTGGATGCGCGAGGACCCGGAGTACCGCGCCGCGCATGCAGCGAGCGCGGACGAATTCGCTCTGGCCTCGGCGTTGATCGGGGCGCGCAGTCGAGCCGGGCTGTCGCAGAGCGAGTTGGCGCAGCGCATGGGAACCTCGCAAGCGGCCATCGCTCGTTTGGAGAGCGGTCGATATCTGCCGTCGGGCCGTACCCTGCAGCGTTTCGCGGAAGCGACAGGAACCACACTGCGGATTTCTTTCAGCGACCCGGGGGCCACCAATGAGCTGGAAGCCTGCATCGCTGAACGTGTGCGGAAGCGGACCGCGCAACCTGCACGGACCGGATCGGGCGCTGCACAGACCGTGTCCTTGAGCGATGCCACATTGCAGGCCGTGCAGGCGCATGGCGAAGGCGCCACCCCCGACGAGGTTCTCACTTACCTTGTTCAGAAATACGGTATGAGGGTCCGGCCAAACCATCTCGGTATTGCGCTGCAGCGCCACCGCCGTGCCGGCAAGCTCGAAGAAAATCGCGATCACCGCTGGTTTATTCCAGCCGCACAGCGAGCTTCTTAACGTCGCCTGATCGGGCCGTCGCTCGGCGCAAGAAGGCCGGTCGTCATGTGCCAGTCCCGGAGCGCCGATTCGTGATTGTGGCGGGCGCGCGCCGGACATGGTCAGTTGAACTTGACACCTTGGTGCGACAAAAAAGTCAGGTTTTCTGCGGGGAAAATCGGTCGCGACGGGGATAACAAATCCCAACCCTGCGCGGTCGCTCGGACAGCTAGGCCGCATCGAGGAGGCAAAGGAGGCACTCGAGAAAGCAATCGCGATCGCCCCAACTTCGTTCGACCTCCACGTCCGCCAGAGGGTGCCATGGCAACGGCCGCAGGACCACGCCCACATGCTCGATGGTCTGCGCAAGGCCGGCTGGCAGGAGTAAGCCGCCGGGATCGTGACCGCGATCTCGCCGAGAGCGTTCGCTTCCACGGTGGGCAGCGCGGATCGGGTATTGTCGGGGCCGCAGCCACCGGAAAGCGGCCGCCTGAGGAGAACGAGCATGACCGCCGCAGCAGCTGATCTCTTGGCGCCGGCCGGGACGCAATACCGGAAGGCGATCACCGCCGGCGTGATCGGCAATGTCCTCGAATGGTACGATTTCGGGGTTTACGGATACCTCGTACCAACGATCTCGCAACTCTTCTTCCCGAGCGGCGACGCCACCGTGTCGCTATTGTCGACATTCGCGGTGTTTGGCGTCGGCTTTGTGATGCGGCCCGTCGGCTCGATCCTGTTTGGGATCTACGGTGACCGACACGGCCGCCGCAGGGCGCTATCCACCGTCATTTTCGTCATGGCCTTGGCAACCTTTGCGATGGGGCTGTTGCCGACCTACTCGCAGGTCGGCGTGCTTGCGCCGGCACTGCTCGTGGTGGTGCGGCTCTTTCAGGGGCTATCCGCAGGCGGCGAATGGGGCGGCTCGACCGCCTATATCGTCGAGTTCGCACCGCCGGCCCGGCGCGGTTTCTTCGGTTCCTGGCAGCTGGTCGGGGTCGGCGGCGGCTTTCTGCTCGGCTCGCTGACCGCGGCGTTGCTAAACACCGGCCTGTCGCAAGCCGATCGCCTCGCCTGGGGCTGGCGGCTGCCATTTCTGTTCGGCATCGCCGTCGGAATTGTCGGCGCCTATTTGCGCTGGCGGCTCACCGAGACGCCCAAATATTCCGAGATCGAAGAGCAGGGTGCGGTCGCTGGCGCGCCGTTTGGCGAAGCATTCAAAAAATACCCGCGCGAGACGTTGCTCGGCTTCGGTGTGACCCTGCACAACACCGTCGCCTACTACATCGCGCTTGTCTACATGACGAATTACATGAGCTCGGTCGGCAAGCTGGCGCAGAGCACGGCGCTGTGGATCGGCACGTCGTGTCTAGCGCTATTCGTGTTGCTGTTGCCATTGATGGGATGGCTGTCGGACCGTCTCGGACGGCGGCCTCTACTGATCCTCTCCTGCATCGGCTATGCGGTGCTGGGCTATCCGTTTTTCTTGATGGCTTCGTCGGGAAATGTCGGACTGGCGATCACTGCCCAGCTGCTGATGATTTTGCTCTACGTCCCTTATGCCGGAACCTGCCCCGCCTTTTATGCCGAAATCTTCCCGACGCGGGTGCGTTACACCGCGTTGTCGATCGGCTACAACATCGCCGTCGCAATCTTCGGCGGTTTTGCACCGTTCATCGCCACGTTTCTCGTTCGGGTGACCGACAACAACCACGCACCGGCCTTTTATGTCATCGCCGCGGCGGTCGTGACCCTCCTCATACTGCTGCGAACGCGGGAGACAGCGTTCGCTCCACTGCGCTGACGCCGACCCGCGGGGGTCGACACGAAATGACGACGATTATGAAGTGCGCCTCGTCACCCCCGCGAAAGCGGGGGTCCAGGACAACCACTGAGTCCTTGGCGCTCTAGCTTCCCGCCCGCGCGGGAATGACAAATAAGATGCTGAGATGACGAGATGCTTTCTGGTCAAACACTCAAATCTGCAGCTCGTCGGCTTTCTTGTTCAGCGAGGCAATCAGGGCGTCGATGCCGCTGGTACGCAACAGCGCGGAGAACTCCGAGCGCCGTGTGGCCACCTCGCTGATCGCGCTGTCGAGATAAACGTCCCTCGCCTGCCACGCGATGTCATTGTCGTGCATCACGAAATTGATCGACACCGGTTCGCCATTCGATTTGACGATTCGCGTCTTGATCATCGTCGCGTGCTTGATCTGCTGCTCGCCAAGAACTTCGAACCGTTCGCCGGAGTACCCGTCGAACCGGGTCGCGTAAAGCGCGGTTAGGTATCGGCCGTAGGCCTGCGCCACGCGCCGCTTCTCATCTGGCGCTAGCCTCGCCCAGGAAGGCCCGATCGATAGCCGCGCCATATAAGGGACGTCGAACATGCGAAGCACGATCGGCTCGAGCCTCTGATAGCGGCCCCTTGCCCCCAAGGTCGCAGCGTGCTGCATCACGTCCTGCAGCTGAACGTAGAACTGCCTTATCACCTCCGTCGGGCCTGGCGACGTCGCCCTCGCGCCCGGCGGCAACAACACCAGCGCGGCGGCCAACACGAACGGGCACCAGGCGAGTTTGGAAGACAGTCGTTCTCGACGGCGCAGCATGGTCCCCTCCTGTTCGAGCGAAGTGCCGCATGACATCCCAAAAGCCGATGCGCCTGTCGAGGGGCATCGCTCCGCGTTAAGGGCGACCGTGGCGGCGCAGCAACTCGGTCAGCGCGCCGACGCTTTGCCAATCCTCGCAGCGCTCGACTGCGTCTTCGACGCGAGATACCCCCTCTGGGGTCAGCACGACGCTGGCAAGCTCGCGGAATTTTGCGCGGATCTCCGCTTCGGCAAAGGGCCGCTCGAAATCGCCGCGCTGGCTGTCACCGGACCGTGTCGCCTGTCGGCCGTCGGCCAGAGTCATTGTCACGCGCGCCGGGCGCAGCCGGGGTGCGATGGCGCTCATCGCCGGGTCTTCCGTCACCTGCACACGGTGGCGCAGTGCCGTGATAGTCGGATCACTTAAGGCCGAGTCGTCGAGTTCGGCAAAGCCGGCGTTTCCTCTGATGACCATGACGGCCGCGGCATGGGGCAGCGAATATTTCGAGGCGAAGTAATTGGGCGGATCCGGATTGCGCATGACCGATGCGAAGCGATAGGTCGCGACATCGATCCGCTCGACCTGATCGGGGCTCGGACGCAATTCGTCGAGGATCTCGCGCAGGCGGTCGAGCGCCGAGTGAATCGGATTGCAGCAGGCATAAAGCCGGAAATAGTTGCGGGTGATTTCCCAGCGCGTACCGAGCTCTTCGAGGATGCCGTCGGGCGTGAAGGCACTGCCGACCAGCTGGTCCAGCGCCTCCTCGATCGCATCCTCTTGCGCCTCGAACCCGGCGAGCGCCAATTCCGGGGCCAGCGCCGCGGCAAAGCCGCT
>JAFAHQ010000186.1 GCA_019237135.1 Alphaproteobacteria bacterium | reverse complement strand
GAGGGTTTCTCCGCGTCAATCGCCAGGGACAGCCCGGCGAGGGCGAGGGTGGCCTCCCGCCCGAACCCGCCGGAAAAGCGCTTGCTGACATCGACAGCCTCGATCAGCGGGACCACAGAATCACGCCAGATGGCATGCCACCTGCGCTCGCCCGACGTCGCGCACCATCGGCTTTTCGATATGGCAGCGATCTCTCGCCTGAGGACAGCGTGGGTGGAAAGCGCAGCCCGGCGGCAAATCACGCAGCAATGGTGCCAGACCGGGAATGCCGACGAGCGTGCCGCGCGCGTCCAGCGAGGGCAGTGCAGCGATCAGCGCCCGGGTGTAGGGATGGCGTGGTTTTGTGATGATCTCGGCGATCGGCGCCACTTCGACCAGCCGCCCGGCGTACATGACACCGAGCCGGTCGACGAACTGTGCCATCAGCCCCATGTCGCGGCCGATCAGGACCACGGCGGCCGCGAGATCTTGCTGTACGCGGGCCAGGGTGGCCATCACCTGGCGCTGCACCACGACATCGAGCGCGCTGGTCGGCTCGTCGGCGATGATCACCTTGGGGCGCAAAGAGATAGCGATGGCGATGCAGGCGCGCTGCTTCATCCCGCCCGAAAGCTCATGCGGATACATTCGCGAGACGGTTTCGGGTAAGCCGACATCCGCCAACAGGCCCGCAATTCGCCGCTTCTCTTCATGGCGACCGAGGTGTTGCCCGTGATCGGCGAAGGCATCGGCGATCTGCCGCCCGATGCGCAGCACAGGATTAAGCGAGTTCATCGAGCCTTGCGGCACCAGCGCGATGACGGCCAGCCGCAATGCCCTGATACCGTCCTCGTCGAGATCCGCGAGCCGTGCCCCATCAAGCCAGACCTCGCCCGTATCGATGCGCCCAGGCGGCTTGATCATTCGCAAGATCGCCAATGCCAGGGTCGATTTGCCCGAACCGGATTCACCCGCCAGGCCGAACCGCTCGCCTGGGGAAAGCGTGAAGCTGACGTCATCGACCGCCTGCACCTTGCCGAGAGGGTGGTCGAATGCGACGCGCAAGCCTTCAACGCGCAGGATCGGCTCGCTCACTTGTGATTCCCATATATTTGGCCATTTGCTCTTGAATCGTTATAGCCGGCACCGTATATCCGCCGGCGGATAATGCCCACGCTCGCCCATCCCTCTAATCCGCTCGCACTCGCGGTTCTGGCGCTGCTGTTTGAGCGGCCGATGCATCCCTACGAGATGGCTGCCACCCTGAAGCACCGCCACAAGAGTGAGAGCATCAAAATTCGCTACGGCTCGCTCTATACGGTGATCGAACTTCTTGTAAAGCGAGGCTTTATCGCGGCCAAGGAGACTTCGCGCGAGGGCAAGCGGCCGGAGCGGACGGTCTACGCGCTGACCCCGTCCGGGTATGACGAGCTGCGCGCCTGGATGCAAGATCTGCTGCGCGACCCGGTGAACGATTATCCGAAATTCGCAGCGGGGCTCAGCCTGCTGCCGGTACTGGCGCCGGAGGAAGCGGTTGCGCTCCTGCGGCACCGTGCGCTTCGCCTATCGGCCGAGGCGACACGGATCGAAACGCAAATTGCCGACATCGCAAGGCAAGCCATACCCGTCCCTGCCGCGGAACTGCCGCCTCAGCTGGTCGGAAAGAAGTTCCCGCCGCTGTTCGTGGTGGAAGCCGAATTCGCGCTCGCCTTGATCAAGGCCGAGCTTGGCTTCGTCAACGAGCTCGTCCGCCGCATCACCGAAGAAGGCTGGGGTCCCCTCGATTTGTGGCGCGACCTGCAGGCCGCCTGCGCGCGTCAGCACGAGGTAGACGGCGTCGCACGGGAGGGCGCCATGTAACCTGATCCCTAGAATGGAATGCCCCGGCGATGGTGGAACATCGCCGGGGCTCGAACCCAAAACCGATCGCGCGGAGCTGCGCTGGCTTCAGGCACGCAGTCACAAACTAGCAGCGAAGGCTCCGCGAGAACAAGGCGCCCAAACAACTGGGCGCAAATCCCTGTTGTTCTTTGGAAGGAGCTCTAAATGCCCGAACCATTCCACGTGCTTATCATCGGCGGCGGCATCGGCGGCCTGACGCTTGCTCAAGGTCTCAAGAGAGCGGGAGTAAGCACCGCGATCTATGAGCGTGACCGCACCCTGACCGACCGCTTGCAAGGCTATCGCGTGCACATCAGCCCGACCGGCAGTCTTGCGTTGCATGAGTGCCTGCCGCCGCATTTGTTCGAGGTCTTCGACCGCACCTGCGGTGCACCCACCTCTGTGGTGCGTTTTTTCACCGAGCAAATGCGCTTACTGCTCGCTTTCGACGGGGATCTCGTTGCCACCACCGATCCAGTCGCACGCCACCGCTCCGCCAGTCGCATCACCTTGCGCCAAGTGCTGCTTGCAGATCTCGACAATTTGCATTTCGGCAAGACCTTCCAGTGCTACCAAGAGCACGGAGGACGCACCACCGCGTATTTCGAGGACGGCACAAGCGTCGAGGGCGATGTTCTGGTAGCGGCGGACGGGGGCGGCTCGCGGGTCCGCCGGCAGTTTCTGCCCGATGCGCAGCGTGTCGACACCGGCGTCGTCGGGATTGCAGGCAAGATCTTTCTCGACACAGCGCGCGATCGGATCGCGCGGCCGCTGCTCGAGGGGATCAGCCTCGTCGCTGCACGCGGCGGCTTCGGGCTGTTTGTCGCGGTCCAGGAGATGACCGGCGGCGTGATCAGCGGTATCGGCGGTAACGAGCCCGCCCTCGCCGGTACGGGAAATCTGTACGAGAACATGCGCAGCTACCTGATGTGGGCACTCAGCGCCAAGCGCCAGAAATTCGGTCTCGTCGACGTCGAGCAGGCGGACAGTGCCGCGCTTGTGGCAGCCGCCGCACGCATCATGGCCGGCTGGTCGCGCGGTTTTCGCGATTTGGTCGGGCTGGCAGATCCGACCACAATCTCGTGCCTCCCGATCCGCACCTCGGTACCGATAGCGCCCTGGCGCACGGGTCGCATTACCCTCCTCGGAGACGCCATCCATTCGATGACACCTTATCGGGGCATCGGCGCAAACGTCGCGATCAAGGACGCCGCGCGCCTCAAGCGTGCGCTCGTCGCGGCGCACCGCGGTGAGCGCGATCTCGTCGAAGCGATCGGCGACTACGAAGCCGGTATGCTTGGCTACGGTTTTCGTGCCGTACGCAATTCGCTCAAGGCGATGCACCAGACCGTCACCGACAGTGTGTCGGCGCTGATGTTTTCACGACTAACGTTGCGCGCGATCAACGCACTGCCCCCAGTGAAACGAATGATGGCGAAGCGACTTGGGGAGGAATGGATAATTACCCCGACCGTTGCGCCGGCTGCGCCGCTAAATTGTCGTCGATTTCCTTGGCGCGCAGCGCCGCCGGCCGGCTGCTGACCCGCTGCCAATATTGCTCGAAGGCGGGACGCTTCTCGATCATGCCGAACTGCATGCCAAAGCCGATACCGGACCCGAGATAGACATCGGCGGCGGTGAAGCTGTCGCCAACCACATACTGAGCTTGCGACACCGCCCCTTCGAGAGCGTCGATGACATGCTCAAAGCGTCCATAACCCATCATCCGTTCGCGCTCCGGCGGCACCACAAAGCCTATCGCCTTATTGGTCCACGCCTGCTCGAGCGGGCCGGCGACAAAGAACAGCCAACGATAATAAGGACCGCGCAAGCGATCGCCGGGCGGCGGCGCGAGGCGAACCTGCGGAAACGCATCGGCAAGATAGGCGCAGATGGCGGCCGCTTCAGTCACTATTGTGTCGCCATGCCGGATCGCCGGCACTTTTCCCATTGGATTGATCGATAGGTAAGCTGGCGCCTTCATCGTCGTGTCGTACTCGAGCAGCTCGGTGCGGTAGGGCTGCCCGATTTCCTCTAGCATCCAGCGGACGATGCGGCCGCGCGACTGCGGATGAGTATAGAAAACGAGGTCATCGGTCATTTAGCTGTTCCCTTCATACGCTTGGCGCAGCACGGTCAGATCCAATTTTTTCATCTGCAACATGGCTCGCATGACGCGGCCTGATTTTATCTTGTCCGTGCCGGCCATCATCTCAAACAGGGCCGCCGGAACGATTTGCCACGAGACGCCGTATTTGTCCTTCAGCCAGCCACATTGCCGCGCTCGTTCATCGCCTCCGTCACCCAGTTTGTCCCAGTAGTGATCGACCTCGGTTTGCGTTTCGCATCTCACCACGAACGAGATCGCTTCCGAAAACTTGAAATGAGGTCCGCCGTTGAGTGCGGTAAATTCTTGGCCTTCGAGGCGAAAGCTCACGGTCATTGCCGATCCTTCCGGCTTGCCGTGAACCTCGAACCCTTCCTTGCCGTATCGGGTAACGGCTCCGATCGCCGAATTCTTGAAGAGCGAGACGTAAAATTTAGCTGCTTCCTCTGCCTGATTGTCAAACCATAGACAGGGCGTGATCTTCTGTATGATAGCCATTGCTACTCCTTTCACTCGGACTTTTGATCGCCATACCGGTCGTGATGCCGAACCCAATCGGTCAGGTTGTGGTTTGGGCCGGTTTCGTCGCGGCCCTTTGGCACCAGATCGAGGAGCCGGTAGGTGCCGAGCAGATCCTCGCCGCCGCGTGCGTAGGACGAATAGGTATGAAAGACGTCGCCGTTCACGTCTTTGTAAAAGATGCTGCGGCCCGACAGTTCGTCGATCCCTATCTTGCGTGTTTCGTAGTTGTAATAGGCCTCGCCTCTGGCGATTTCGTCCGGCCTGAAGGAGACGTGGAAATCGAAATTGAAATCGCTGCCGGCGCAGGACACCCACTTGACGCGCCATCCCATTCGCTGTTTGAAGGCTTCGATTGCCGGTAGCGGCGCCCGCGAGACGACAACGTAACTGACGTCACGATGCTCGAGGTGGATGAGGATGCCGTCGATGTGATCGTGCCCGAACGAGCAGCCGACGCAGCCCTCGCTCCAGCCGGGACCGAGCATGAAATGCTTGATGATCAGCTGGCTGCGTCCGCCAAAGAGGTCGGCGAGGGTCTCTTTCCCGCCCGACCCGTCGAAAAGATAAGGTTTCTCCACCTTGACCCAGGGTAGCGCGCGCCGCTCGGCGGCGAGTTGATCGCGCAGCCGGGTCAATTCCTTTTCCCTTGCCAGGAGCTGCTTGCGGGCGGCGAGCCATTCGTCGCGGGATACGATCGGGTGCTCCATCATTCGACCTCCTTTAACACGTGTTGATGCGCGCATTTCAGTCTTGTGCCAAATACTCGGCCAAGCACTCCAGGGCGCT
>JAFAHQ010000044.1 GCA_019237135.1 Alphaproteobacteria bacterium | reverse complement strand
GGCACGGGGTCGGCAAGCGAAACCGGCGTCGGCAACATCGTCAACGTGCCGCTCCGGCCAATGGCGGGCTCGGGCCAGTTTCGCGCTGGGATGAGGGAGCGCATCCTGCCCGCGCTCGACTCATTCCGTCCCGAGCTCCTGCTGATCTCCGCTGGCTTCGACGCACATAAAAGCGACCCGCTGGCGCAGCTGATGCTCGACGAAGCAGACTATGGTTGGGTCACCGAGCGGCTGATCGAGATTGCCTATCGTCATGCCGGCGGCCGGCTCGTCTCGACGCTCGAGGGAGGTTATGACTTGCCGGCGCTCGGCGCGAGCGTCGCGGCACATATTCGCGTGCTGATGTCGGCTTAAAAAACAGATCGAGCTCTGCACTGTTGCGGCTATGCAACGTTGGCCGAGTTTCGCCCTCTCGTTTTCGGCTCGCGCACCGCATCTTGCTCGCGTATTTTGCTAAGAAGAGTGCAGATGGTTGATGTAGACGTTCCCGCCGACATAGCGGCAATGAACTTTGAAGAGGCGCTCGCCGAGCTCGAGCAGATCGTGCGGCGGCTAGAAGGCGGACAAGTCAGGCTGGATGAAGCAATCCTTTTCTATGAACGGGGAGCGCTGCTGAAACGTCACTGCGAAAGGAAGCTCAACGAAGCCCAGCAGCGGGTCGACCGAATCGTTATCGGCGGGGATGGCACTATCACTGCAGAGCCGGTGAAGCTTGACTGAGACGCCGTGGTCTGACGCGATCTCGTTCCCCGAGGCGTTGGCGCAAGCGGCGCGGATGACCGATGTCGCGCTCGAAAAGCTGCTTGTGGTGCCGCCGGGCCTCGAGGCGCGCGTCTATCAGGCGATGCGCTATTCGGCGCTGGCACCAGGCAAACGGCTGCGCCCATTTCTCGTGCTGGCGGGCGCTCGGCTGTTTGGAGTGGCACAGCGCTGTGCCCTGCAGGTGGCAGCCTCGGTTGAGATGGTCCACACATATTCGATGGTGCATGACGATTTGCCGGCTATGGACAACAGTGACCTGCGCCGCGGCCGGCCGACTTGCCACAAGGAATTCGACGAGGCGACGGCGGTGTTGGCCGGAGACGGCCTGTTGACCGGTGCGTTTGAGGTGCTGGCCGATCCCGATACGCATGGCGATCCCGCCGTGCGCTGCGAGCTCGTCGCGGCACTCGCCTCCGCAGCCGGTGCCGCGGGGATGGTCGGTGGTCAGATGATCGATCTGATCGCAGAACACCAGAGTTTGGACATCGGTGCGATCACCCGGCTACAGCGCATGAAAACCGGCGCGCTGATCGCGTTTTCGTGTGAGGCCGGGGCGATTCTCGCCAAGGCACCGCACGAGCTGCGCACCGCGTTGCGCGGCTACGCTCACGATCTGGGGCTGGCCTTCCAGATCGCCGATGATCTGCTCGATGTCGAGGGCTCTGCGGCAGAGCTCGGAAAGCCGGTCGGCGCTGATGCCGCGGCCGGAAAAGCCACCTTCGTCTCGATCCTCGGCGTGACACGCGCTCGGGCACAGGCCGAGCTTCTCATCCGCCAGGCGATGGCACACCTTGATTTGTTCGAGCAAAGGGCGGAACTTTTGCGTGAGGCGGCGCGGTTTGTAATCACCCGCCGAACCTGAGGAGCGCACGTTGGATCCAAAATCTATGCGTCCCATCTCCAATCGGACGCCGCTGCTTGATCGGATCGACATCCCGGCGGATCTGCGCCAGGTGCCCGAGCAGGATCTGCGGCAGCTCGCCGACGAGCTGCGTACGGAGCTGATCGATGCGGTGTCGATAACCGGCGGTCACTTCGGCGCCAGCCTTGGCGTTGTCGAGCTGACCGTGGCGCTGCACTACGTCTTCGACACGCCGCACGATCGGTTGATCTGGGACGTCGGGCATCAAGCCTACCCGCACAAGATTTTGACGGCGCGGCGCGACCGCATCCGCACTATTCGTCAGGCCGGCGGGTTGTCCGGCTTCACCAAACGCTCCGAAAGCGAGTACGACCCGTTCGGCGCCGCGCACGCCTCGACATCGATCTCGTCGGCGCTCGGCATGGCCGTTGCGCGCGACTTGCGGGGCGAGCGCCGCAACGTCATCGCCGTGATCGGCGACAGCGCGATGAGCGGGGGAATGGCATACGAGGCGATGAACAACGCCGGTGCGATGGATTCCCGGCTGATCGTCATCCTCAATGACAACGACATGTCGATCGCACCGGCGGTCGGCGCCATGAGCTTCTATCTGTCGCGACTGTTGTCCTCCAAGTCCTTCATGTCGCTCCGCCATATCGCCAAGGAGGTGGCGCGACACTTCCCCAGGCGGCTCGAGGATGCGGCGCGCCGGGCCGAGGAATTGGCCCGCAGCTTTGTCACCGGCGGGACGTTGTT
>JAFAHQ010000219.1 GCA_019237135.1 Alphaproteobacteria bacterium | reverse complement strand
ACCCCGGCTGCCCGCATGCCGCAGCTTCCCGCTGAAGTCGTTAAGGAGCGTGCTGCGCGGCTGCGCATGGCGGGCGAGGCCGCGTTGGCGGCCGAATTGCGGTCGCGGGTCGGCGACGAGACTGATGTTCTGATCGAGCGCCCGGGGAAGGGCCGCGCCGAGTTTTACGCTGCAGTAGGCTTCTCCACGCCAAGCGTAACAGGGTCGGTACGGCGCATGCGGCTGATCGACGGCAACGGAAAGAGTCTTGTTGGAGTGCCGGTCCAATGAGGTTTTGGCGACGCCAAGAGGGGACTGAAACGACGGAATCTCTCGTGGGCGACGCCAAGAGTTTGCCGTCAGGCGAAGATACGCTGGTTGAAGCGCCGGAAGCGGGACCTGCTGAAGAAGGCGCGGAGGAACGCCGGGGCTGGTTCGGCCGGCTCAGGGCCGGAATGGCGCGTAGCTCGGCGCGGCTCAGCCAAGGTATCAACACGATCTTCACCCGCCGCCGGCTCGATGACGAGGCGCTTCTCGAGCTCGAGGAGCTGTTGATTTCGAGCGACATGGGGGTGGGTGTGGCCGGCGAGGTCGCCGAGGCCTTGCGCAAGACCCGCTTCAACCAGGAGGTATCGCCGGAGGAAGTTCGCGCTGCGCTAGCCGATCAGGTGATCCGGCTCGTCGAGCCGGTCATGAAACCTCTGCGTCTCGACCTCACAAAGAAGCCCTTCGTCATTCTCGTCGTTGGCGTCAACGGCAGCGGCAAGACCACGACCATCGCCAAACTGGCCAAGCAATACCGGGACGATGGCTACAAGGTTGTGCTCGCCGCCGGCGATACGTTCCGCGCGGCAGCGGTCGAGCAATTGCAGATCTGGGGCGAACGAACCGGCTGCCCGGTAGTGACGCGGGCGGAAGGGGCTGACGCCGCGGGGCTCGCCTACGACGCGCTTGTCCAAGCCCGTGACGAGGGAGCCGACATATTGCTGATCGATACGGCCGGGCGGTTGCAAAACAAAGCCAATCTGATGGCCGAGCTGCAAAAGATCGTCCGAGTCCTCAAAAAGGTCGATCCGCTGGCCCCCCATTCGGTGCTGCTCGTGCTCGACGCGACGACCGGCCAGAACGCTCATTCCCAGGCCGAGATTTTTCGCGAAATGATCGGCGTGACCGGGATCGTCATGACCAAGCTCGACGGCACCGCGCGCGGCGGTGTGCTGGTCTCGCTCGCCGAAAAATACGGCATCCCGATCCATGCGATCGGGGTCGGCGAAACAGCAGATGATCTGCGCGCGTTCGAAGCTCGGGCCTATGCCCGCAGCCTGGTCGGGCTCGAGCCGTAGGCCGGCGTCAAGTACCGGGCGGGTTGATGCGGGCGGTGAAATCGCGAGTCGCCCGCGCCTCGCGATCGTGCTGGAGCGCCCAACTTATCGACGGGAAAGCAAGCTCGCCCCAGGGGATCTCAGCCCAGTCGAAGAGCCGGACCTCGAGGCTCTCCGGTCCGGGCTCGATGGCCTCGTCCAATAGGCGCGCACGATAGATCAACTGCACCTGGCTGATCCGCGGGATGTCGTAGATCGCCAGCAATCCTTCGATCTCGATCCGCGCCCGCGCCTCCTCCCAAGCCTCGCGCTCGGCTCCGGCGCTCGCCGACTCGTTGAGCTCGAGGTAGCCGGCAGGCAGGGTCCAGTAGCCGTGGCGCGGATTGATCGAACGGCGGACCAACAAGATGCGCTCACCCCATCGAGCGACCGAACCGACGACGATTTTTGGGTTGTCGTAGAGGATGTAGCCGCATTCGGCGCAGATCATGCGCTCGCGGTTATCGCCTTCGGGGACGCCTCGAACCGATGGGCCGCGCGGGTGGTTGTCGTTCGACATCGCGGATCTCGATCGCGAGCGACGGCCCGTTCAGGTCGCCGGTGGTTTCGCCAGTCTCGACCGGCTCCGCGCGGGCGTTGCTATGGCGAGGTCACTCGGCGCCATCTCGGTGGATCAACTTCCGTCCGAGCGCCGATAATAGGCAGCGCCCCGAGACAGGGCAAGATTGGTCGGTGGACGTCACATCGTCTTGCCCGCTGGTCTCCGTCGTCATCTGGCAGACGCCTTTGCGATTCCTTTGTCATAAAATTGCCATATTCGCATTGCATACCGACGCTGCCGAGGCGGGCTCCGGGGAGGGGGCTTCGACCGAGCCCGATGAGCCATTACAACTTTCGGGGGAAACTTTGCTGTTGATTTGCTGCAGATTTGATGACGGCCAATGCCGTATGCAATTTGAAATTGTAGGTGGCCGAAGCCAAAGTCGATGGAGCCCTTGCTAGCTCGGGCTGGCGCGGTAAGTCGAGTCACCATGCCATCTGCGCTTGATAAGCTCGCCTTCGATGCCGTGCAGGCCATGCGTGTCTCATGGTTCTTTGGTCAGAAGCTCCTGGCTGCGCGCGTCAGCCGCCCGGTGCCATTGCCAGAGTCGCTGCGCGGGCGCCCGATGCCCGATAAGCGGCGCCTCCTCTCCGATCTCTGGACCCTGATCGAGCAAGATTGGCGCAACATCGAAGGCGGGTATTACGCGCGCCCAAAGGACGGCCTTGGCAGCCCCTTCGAGGCGGTGCGCAGCGCGATCGATTTCTTCGCCGATCTCAGCGCGGTCGAACGACGACGGCACGGCGCACACGAGGAGCGCATTCTGAGCGAAGTGCACTACGGCGGGTACCCGCGCTATTACCGGCAGAAGTTCCACTTTCAGAGCGACGGCTATTTGAGCGCCGCTTCCGCCAAACGCTACGACCATCAGGTCGAGGTGCTGTTCGGCGGTGCCGCCGCCGCCATGCGGCGCCAGGCGCTCGTGCCGCTCAAAGCCGCTCTTACGGGTTGCGCGGCGGCGGCGCGCCTACTCGATGTTGGGTGCGGCACGGGGCATTTTCTGCGCGAGGTCAAAGCGAATTACCCGCGCCTCGACGTGACCGGGCTCGATCTCTCGGCGCATTATCTCGCCGTCGCCCGACGCGAGCTGCGGCCTTGGTCGCGCGCGCGGCTCGTCGTCGGAGCCGCAGAGTCGATGCCCTTTGCCGATGGGCAATTTGACGCGACTACCTGCATATATTTGTTTCACGAACTACCGCCGGGGGTGCGCCGCTCGGTCGTCCGAGAAATTCGGCGCGTGCTCAAACCGGCAGGCGTGCTGGTCTTTGTCGATTCGCTACAGCCTGGCGACGAGCCGGACTACGACGCGATGCTCGACTATTTCCCGGTCGCCTTTCACGAACCCTACTACGCGAGCTACCTGCGCGAGGATCTCGATCGCCTGTGGAGTCCGGGCTTTACCCCGGACCAACGCGTTCCGGCGTACTTCTCGAAGGTGGTGAGCTACCGTCGCGATTCTTGATGGAGGACGAGATCAAGATATAGATATTGGTTGGCATCCGGCCACAAGTGTGGTACTGGATGTTGTGGGTGTGGACTGGGGGGTCCACAGTATACGGGGGAAATCATGGATCTCATCACCTGGACGCCGGAGCGCGTCGAGCGGCTGACGCAGCTTTTCGAGGAGGGGCTGCCCACCGCCGAAATTGGCCGCCGATTGGGCCTCACGAAAAATGCCGTGATCGGCAAGCTGCACCGCATCGCATTGGCGCCGCGCGGTGGCGTGCCGGTCGCTCAACCGCAACGCAACTTCTTCGAATTCAATGGGCCGAGCTGCTTGTGGCCCCATGGTCATCCGGACGACACGGATTTCCACTTCTGTGGTGCCCGCCCGCTTCCCGGAAAGCCCTATTGCGCCGAGCACGCGGCGATCGCCTATGTGCGGCCAAAGGACTCAAAAGAAGAGAAGGCCAGGGCTGCCTGATCGCCGGGGTCGCAAGCGCCGGCCCGGACAGCGTCAACCGCGGCGCTTGAGACGGCGCATCGCGCGGTCGAGGCCGTCGAGCGTCAGTGGAAACATGCGGTTCTCGGCGATGCGGCGGATCATTGCGATGCTGGTCGTGCCAGCCCAATATTTCTCGGGCACCGGATTGAGCCACACCGCCCGCGGATAGGCCTCGAACAGGCGACGCAGCCACACCTCGCCGGGCTCGTCGTTCCAGCGCTCAACGCTGCCGCCCTCCTTTTCGATCTCGTACGGGCTCATGCTCGCGTCGCCCACGAGAACGATTCGATAGCTCCTATCATAAGTGCGGATGAGCTCGATGATCGGCACCTGCTCGACATGGCGCCGCCGCGAATCGCGCCATACCGACTCGTAGATGCAGTTGTGAAAATAGAAGTGGATCAGGTGTTTGAACTCCGATCGCGTGGCTGAAAACAGCTCTTCGCAAACGCGGACGTGATCCTCCATCGACCCGCCGACATCGAGAAACAGCAACAGCTTTACGACGTTGTGCCGCTCGGGCACGAGCTTGAGATCGAGCCAGCCGGCGTTGTGCGCGGTCGACTTTACGGTGCCGCCGAGATCGAGCTCCTCTGCGGCGCCTTCGCGCGCGAATTGCCTCAGCCGGCGCAATGCCAGCTTGATGTTGCGGGTGCCCAGCTCGACCGTATCGTCGAGATTGCGAAACTCGCGGCGGTCCCAGACCTTGACCGCACTACGGTTTCGCCCGCCTTGCTGCCCGACGCGCACGCCCTCGGGATTGTAGCCGTAGGCGCCGAAGGGCGAGGTCCCGGCGGTGCCGATCCATTTGCCCCCGCCCTGGTGGCGGGACCTTTGCTCGGCGAGACGCTGCCGTAACGACTCCATCAGCTGTTCCCAGCCGCCCAGCGCTTCGATCAGCTGCTTTTCCTCGTCTGTCAGAAACCGTTCCGCCAGTTTTCGCAACCACTGATCCGGGATGGCTGTTTGCGGATCGGCCGGGGTTTCGCTCCCCTTGAAGCAGTGGCCGAAGACGCGGTCGAAGCGGTCGAGATGCCGTTCGTCCTTGACCAGCGCGGTGCGTGCCAGAAAGTAGAAGTCCTCGATGTCAAAGGCGGCGACGCGTTTTTGCATCGCCTCCATCAGGGTCAGGTACTCGCGCAGAGAGACCGGCACTTTGGCTTCGCGCAGCTCGGCAAAGAACGAGAAGAACACGGCTATGAGCCACTGCGCTCGCGTCGATGCAAAAATGCCAGGCGTTCGAACAGATGCACGTCCTCTTCGTTCTTTAACAAGGCACCGTGTAACGGCGGGATCAGTTTCGCCGGATCCCGGGTTCTCAGCACTTCCGGGGAAATATCCTCGACGAGCAACAGCTTGATCCAGTCGAGAAGCTCTGAGGTCGAAGGTTTTTTCTTCAATCCCGGAGCTTGGCGGGTATCATAAAAAATCGTCAGCGCCTCGTGCACCAGCTCATGTTTCAAACCGGGAAAATGTACGTCGATGATCCGCTGCATCGTCTCGCGGTCGGGAAATCGGATGTAATGGAAAAAACAGCGGCGCAGAAAGGCGTCCGGCAGTTCCTTCTCATTGTTCGAAGTGATGATGACGATCGGGCGATGCCGGGCCCGGATCGTCCGGCGCGTCTCATAGACATAGAACTCCATCCGATCGAGCTCGAGCAAGAGATCGTTGGGGAACTCGATGTCGGCCTTATCGATCTCGTCGATCAGCAGGACCGGTGCTTCCGGCGCTTCGAACGCTTCCCAGAGTTTTCCCGGCACGATGTAGTTGGCAATATCATGCACGCGCTCGTCGCCGAGCTGGCCGTCGCGCAGGCGAGACACTGCGTCATATTCGTAGAGGCCTTGCTGCGCCTTCGTCGTCGATTTGATGTGCCAGGTGATCAGGTCTTTGGCGATCCCGCGGGCGATCTCGTGGGCGAGGATCGTCTTGCCGGTCCCGGGCTCGCCCTTGACGAGCAGCGGACGCTCGAGTGCGATCGCGGCGTTGACGGCGACCTGAAGATCCTGCGTCGCCACATAGGTGTCGGTGCCCTCGAAACGTAACATGCTCGCGCCATTCCCAGCCATTGCAGATGCCCGCGATGACATAACCCGAGCTGTAGAATGACGCCAGCCAGACAAGATCCGGGGCGATTTCGCCGCCCGACGGGTCGCCTTCTGGGGGCGGTTCTTGGCGTGTTGCTGCTGGTTTTGCTGTTCGCCCCGGCGCGAGATGCCGTTACACACGGTTTGACTGTCGAGTGGCGCCCAGCGGCGGAGCTCGCCTTCCTGCTCTTTGTCGTTACGGTCGGGGCCGTGACGCGCCCGCAAATCGTCGCGGCGAGTTACACAGCACGCATGCTCGCTGTGATCGTCGTCGTAATGGCGGTGCTCAACCTAGTCGATGCTGCGACCCCGACCTTGCTCGGTCGCGACCTGAACCTCTATTGGGATCTTCCGCATCTCCCCTCGCTATTCGGGCTCGCCGGTGACGCAGCCGGGTTCTGGCGGATGGCGGGCGTAACAGCCATTCTCGCCGGCGCAATCGTCCTCTTGATCAACGGGACCGGGTGGGCTTGGCGCCAAGTGCTGGCGGTCTTGACCGACCGGCGCATCGGGCTCGGGTTCGCGGTTGTACTGGGTGCGGTGTTGGATGTGACGGCCTTCATGCCGGCCGAAGAGCGGCCGCTCGCCACCGGGCTCGGGCTCGATATCGTCCGCCAGTCAGTCGCGCTCGTGCGCGGCTGGCACGCGCCGAGCGGCGGGCCCTATGCCGCAGCTCTCGCCGCCCCGGCGCCGCCGCACAGCGACCTCGCCGGGCTCAAACGGCGTGACGTCTATCTCGTCTACCTCGAATCCTATGGCACTACGGTCTTTGACACGCCAGAGTTTCGCGCCGGCCTCGGCGACACGTTGAGCCAATTCGAAACCTCGCTGCGTCGCGCCGGATACACAATCGCCTCGAACCGGCTGGTCTCGCCGACCTTTGGCGGTGGTTCGTGGCTCGCCCATGCGACCCTCGCAAGCGGGGTCCGGCTCGACGATCCGGTGCTCTACACGTTGCTGCTCGATTCCGGTCGCAAGCTGTTGCCCGCCTACCTCAAGGAAGCAGGGTGGCGCACCATCGACATCGCCCCCGGCATCAAGGCGCCATCGCCTAGAGCGACGGCGGCTTGGGGCTTCGACCGGGAAATCTTCGCCCGTGAACTCGATTATCGAGGCCCGCCCTTCGGCTGGTTCGCAATCCCCGATCAATTTACGCTCGATCGCGCGGCGATGATACGCTCGGAGCTCGGCCCTTCACCGCCAGTGTTCACCCAACTGGTTCTGGTTTCGAGCCACATTCCGTTTGCCCCGGTGCCGCCCTACCTTACCGATTGGGGCGATTCGGGCAGCTTCGCCAGTGTGCCGGCGACAGCAATGGAGGAGATCTCGCGCCAACCGGACTGGACCAATCTCGCGCCCGACTATCTGGCCAGCTTGCGCTACGATTTCGACGTGCTCACGGGCTGGCTCACCCGCCGTATCAGCGAGGACGGGCTCGTGATCCTGCTCGGCGATCACCAGCCTCCGGCGATCATCCGAGGCCAACCCGAGCCGCCCTGGACCGTTCCGATTCACGTGCTGTCGCGGGATCCCGATTTGATCGCGCCGTTCCTCGCCGAGGGTTACATCTCCGGCCTCGATCCGACCCAGGCACCGCCGCATCCGGGTATGGAGACATTCCTCGCGCGCTTCCTCGCCGCGTTCGACCGCCCCGGTTGATCTCGAAGCGCTGGCATTCACGGGCCGAGGAGCTCGTCGAGCGTCGCGGCCAAGCGGGCGAGATCCGCCTCCGTCGACAGCCGATGATCCCCTTGCTCGACAAGGGTGACCGTGACGTCGCGGCTCTGGAGGCGCTCGGCGAGGCGCACGCTCGTCTGCCAGGGAACGGCGTTATCGCGCATGCCGTGGAGCAGCCGCACCGGGCAGGCGAGCGGGATCTCATCCGCCATTACGAGATGGCGGCGGCCGTCTTCGAACAGCGGGAGCCAATGAGTGTAGCCATTGGGGTCGTATCTAGAGGGCAAAGTGACCGCGCCGGTCTCGCGACATGCCCGCCGCTGCGCCTCATCGAGGCGTACCCAGAGGCTCTCGGTGAAGTCGGGTGCGGCAGCGATGCCGACGAGCGCGTGAATCCGCTCGGTTCGCGCCAGTGCGGCAAGCAGCATGATCCAGCCGCCCATGCTCGAGCCGATTAGGATCTGGCGACCCGCGGTCAACCCATCGAGAACTTGGACCGCGTCCTCTGCCCAGCGGCCAATCGTTCCCAGCGCAATGTCGCCGCTCGACGCGCCGTGTCCGAAATAATCAAAGCGCACAAAAGCATGCCCACGGCGCCTGCAATATTCCTCCAGAAACGAGGCCTTGGTCCCGGTCATGTCGGAGCGGAAGCCGCCGAGGAACATCACGCCGGGATCGCGACCGGCGAGCCGACGGTAGGCGATTGTTGCTCCATCACGACGTGGGAGTACGCCCGAGGAACTCATCGGAGATTTTGCGGCACACGGAATGGGTGTCGACGATAACACCGTGCTCGCTCCATCAAAAGGCCGCCCCAGCTGTATTGCAGATAGTCCCGCGCCTCTTCCCGGGCGGAGCCGAGCGCGGTCGTGGCGTGAGGCCTTGGCAGCCTTGACGCGGAGGACGTGGCTCGCGATATTCGCGACATGAGTAGAAGCGGTCGAATCCTCGTCGCGACGACTACCAGCACCCGTATTGGCGGGGCGCCGGGAGGCTGCGCGCGCTGATTCAGCGGCAAAGGCTCAACCGAAATGACCCCGCCGGTCAACGGACGGGGTTTTTCGTGACCAGTTCGCCCCGTCGTAACGGCCGATAACGACGGAGCACATGCGCAATGATCGAACAAGCCGACGCCAACTCGCACCCCCCGGTCGCGGTGACCCTGCCCGACGGTAGCCGTCGCGAGTTCCCACATCCCGTGACCGGTGCCGAATTGGCGGCGGCGATCGGGCCAGGGCTTGCTAAGGCGGCGATTGCGGTCCGGGTTGACGGGAAGCCGCGCGATTTAGCAACAGTCGTCGACCGTGACGCCGCGGTCGCGGTCATCACCCGCGACACGCCTGAGGGGCTGGAGATCTTGCGCCACGATGCAGCCCACGTCATGGCCGAAGCTGTCAAAGAACTCTATCCCGGCACCCAGGTCACCTTTGGGCCGGCGACCGAAACCGGTTTTTATTACGATTTCGCGCGCGACGAGGCGTTCACGCCCGCTGATCTCGAGAGGATCGAGGCACGGATGCGTGAAATCGTCCTTCGCGACGAGAAGATTACGCGCGAGGTCTGGAAGCGCGATGCCGCGATCGCCTTTTTTCGCGATATCGGCGAGAGTTATAAGGCCGAATATATCGGCGAAATTCCGGAAGGCGAGGAGATCAGCCTCTACCGTCAGGGCGGGTTTGTCGATCTCTGCACCGGCCCGCACCTACCCTCGACCGGTTGTTTGGGCCAAGCGTTCAAGTTGATGAACGTGGCCGGCGCCTATTGGCGCGGCGACTCCCGTAACGCCCAGCTGCAACGGATCTACGGCACGGCTTGGGCTAACCAGAAACAGCTCGACCAATACCTGTTCCAGCTCGAAGAGGCAGAGCGCCGCGACCATCGCCGGCTCGGCCGAGAGCTTGATCTTTTTCATATGGGCGAAGAGGCGGTGGGCAGCGTCTTCTGGCATCCGAAGGGGTGGACGCTGTTCCGGATCATCGAGAACTACATACGTATGCGGCTCGACGCCGCCGGCTATCGGGAGGTCAAGGGACCGCTGCTGCTCGATCGCAGCCTGTGGGAAGCCTCGGGCCATTGGGACAATTTCCGCGAGAACATGTTCCTCGCCGAAAGCCGCGACGAGCGCATGCTCGCGCTCAAGCCGATGAACTGCCCTGGACATGTGCTGATCTTCCGCAACAGGCTGCGGAGCTATCGCGAATTGCCGCTGCGTCTGGCGGAATTCGGAAGCTGTCACCGCAACGAGCCGTCCGGAGCCCTGCACGGCATCATGCGGGTGCGCGGCTTTACCCAGGACGACGCACACATCTTCTGCACCGAGGATCAGGTCACCAGCGAGTCGGTCGCAATCTGCCAGTTGCTGGTGTCGGTGTATCGCGACTTCGGCTTCGACGATGTCGAGGTCAAATTTGCCGACCGGCCCCCGCAGCGCGTCGGTACCGATGCCGTCTGGGACCGCGCCGAGCACGATTTGAAGGCGGCAGTCGAGTTGACGGGGCTACCCTATACCTACAACCCGGGCGAGGGCGCGTTCTACGGGCCGAAGCTCGAATTCAACTTGCGGGACGCGCTTGGCCGGCAATGGCAATGCGGCACACTGCAACTGGATTTCAACATGCCCTGGCGGCTCGGAGCCACTTATGTGGGCGAGGATGGCGAGCGCCATACGCCGGTTATGCTGCATCGCGCGATCCTCGGCTCGATCGAGCGGTTCATCGCCATCTTGATCGAGCACTATGCCGGCCGGTTTCCGCTGTGGCTGGCGCCAGTGCAGTTGGCGGTTGCGACAATCACGTCCGAGGCGGCGGCTTATGCCGAAGAGGTCGCCCGGGAGTGCACCGCGGCCGGGCTCAGATGCATTTTGGACACCAGCCCCGAGAAGATCGGCTACAAGGTCCGCGAGCACAGCATTGCCAAGGTGCCGCTGATGTGGGTCGTCGGGCGGCGCGAGGCGACTAACCGATCGGTTGCGTTGCGGCGTCTCGGGGGCAATGAGCAGGAAGTCCTTGCGCTCGGCGAAGCCGTTGCTAGATTGAAGGGGGAAGCGGCGATACCGTGCTCCGCTTAACCGGGAGGCCGCCCCTTCAAACTAGAAGAGGAGATTGTACATAGCTAGACCACCCTTGAACTCTACCCCCATCCGCGAGGGACCTCGCGTCAACGACGACATCGCCGTCCTGCGCGTCCGCCTCGTCGACGAGCGTGGCAACATGGTCGGAATCGTCGGGCGCAGCGAAGCGCTTACCATGGCCTCCGATGCCGGTCTCGACCTCGTCGAGATAGCGCCGAACGCCGACCCGCCAGTCTGCAAAATCCTCGACTTCGGGAAGTACAAATACGAGGAACAGAAGAAAAAGAACGAGGCGCGTAAAAAACAAAAAATCATCGAAGTTAAAGAGATCAAACTGCGCCCCAGCATCGATGACCACGATTATGATGTTAAAATGCGCAGCATGGTTAAATTCATCGGGGAGGGGGACAAGGTAAAGGTGACCATGCGGTTCCGCGGGCGCGAGCTGGCGCATCAAGAACTGGGCATGGACGTCCTGGTGCGCGTCAAAGACGATCTCGATGAGATCGCCAAGGTCGAGCAGATGCCGCGGATGGAAGGCCGGCAAATGACCATGGTCGTGTCGCCCAAGTAGCTTTCGCGGGTCGATCCGATCCGGAGGGGTCCGGATGCCTCTTCGTTGATCCGGTTTGGCCTCGCCCCTATCTTTCGGGGTCATGACCCCGCTCCGGCTCATCCGCAATTTCGCCATCATTGCGCATATCGACCATGGCAAGTCGACCCTGGCCGACCGGCTGATCGAGGCTTGCGGCGGGCTCGAGGCGCGCGAGATGCGCGATCAGGTGCTCGACAATATGGAGATCGAGCGCGAACGCGGCATCACGATCAAGGCGCAGACCGTGCGGCTCGTCTACCGCGCGGCAGACGGCCAGACCTATGTCCTCAATCTGATGGATACGCCCGGCCATGTCGACTTCGCCTACGAGGTCAGTCGCTCTCTCGCCGCCTGTGAGGGCTCGCTCTTGGTCGTCGATGCGAGCCAGGGGGTTGAGGCGCAGACACTCGCAAATGTCTATCAGGCGATCGACGCCGGGCACGAGATCGTGCCGGTACTGAACAAAATCGATCTGGCGGCGGCCGAGCCCGATCGGGTCAAGGAGCAGATCGAGGATGTGATCGGGCTGGACGCCTCGGACGCGCTGCTGATCTCCGCTAAGACTGGGTTAAATATTGACCGGGTCCTGGAAGCGCTGGTGGCGCGTCTGCCGCCGCCGCAGGGCGACGCCGAGGCACCGCTCAAGGCGCTCTTGGTCGACAGCTGGTACGATCCCTATCTCGGCGTCGTAATCCTGGTGCGGGTCAAAGACGGGATGCTCGAAGCAGGGCAGAGGGTCCGTCTGATGGCGACGGGTGCTGCGCACACGATCGAGCGGGTCGGCGTCTTCACCCCGAAGGGCGTGGCGGTCGGGGCGCTGGGACCGGGCGAGGTCGGGTTCATCACCGCAGGCATCAAGACCGTCGCCGATTGCCGGGTCGGCGACACGATCACCGAGGATCGCCGGCAGGCCGCAACACCTCTGCCCGGTTTCAAGCCGGTGCAGCCCGTCGTCTTTTGCAGCTTGTTCCCGACCGATGCCGCCGATTTCGAGCGTCTGCGCGACAGCCTCGCCAAGCTCCGCCTCAACGATGCGAGCTTCGAGTACGAGCCCGAGACGTCGGTAGCGCTTGGCTTCGGCTTCCGCTGCGGGTTTCTTGGGCTCCTCCATCTCGAGATCGTCCAGGAGCGGCTGGCGCGCGAATTCGACCTCGACCTGCTGGCTACCGCCCCCTCGGTTGTCTATCGAGTGCATCTGTTGAACGGCGCAGTGCGCACCTTGCACAACCCGGCCGATATGCCCGATCCGGTTCGCATCGACCATGTCGAGGAGCCGTGGATCAAGGCGACGATCCTCGTCCCCGATGCTTATCTCGGCCCGATTCTTGCGCTATGCGAGGAGCGCCGTGGCGAGCAGGTCGATCTGACCTATGTCGGCAACCGGGCGATGCTGATTTATCGCCTGCCATTGAACGAGGTCGTGTTCGATTTCTACGATCGGCTGAAATCTGTCAGCCGCGGCTATGCCAGCTTTGACTATCAGATCGACGATTACCGCGAGGGCGACCTCGTCTTGATGAACATCCTGGTCAATAGCGAGCCGGTCGACGCGCTCTCGGTCATCGTCCACCGCAAGGAGGCCGAGCGGCGTGGCCGTGCCTTGTGCGAACGGTTGAAGGATCTGATCCCACGCCAGTTGTTCCAGGTGGCAATCCAGGCGGCGATCGGCGGCCGGATTATCGCCCGCGAGACGGTCAAGGCGTTGCGCAAGGACGTGCTCGCCAAATGCTATGGCGGCGACGTGACCCGCAAGCGCAAGCTTCTCGAAAAGCAAAAGGAGGGCAAAAAGCGGATGCGCCAATTCGGCAAGGTCGAGATCCCCCAATCGGCCTTCATCGCCGCCCTCAAGATGGGCGACAGCTGACCGCGCCGGTTAGCGCCGCGGGTCTCGCCTTCGGAAAACGACGAGCAGCAGCACCCCAAGAAAAATCAGCACCGCAAAGGCCCAAGACAGCAGGATGCTGACGATAATCGGGTCCCACAGAAAAGGATGGATGTAGCGCTGGGTCACCGCTTGGACGAGGTTTAGGCTCGAGCGGTTGAGGTCGTACCAGAGCTGGCCGAGAGCGATCGGCGCCCAATGCTTGGTATCGATCCAGACCAGCAAATCGCGCACCAGCACGGCGCCGCCGAAGAGCAAGACGATCCAGCCGATCACGCGCCCGACGATCATCGACGCACCCCCCGTCTTTGCCGATTGCGTCCAGGATAGTTCCGCCCGCCGCGGACGCAACGCGATAGCCACACGCCTCAAACGGCAGCCTTGACGGCGCAGGATTACTCTGCGGATAATCGCCCGTCCAAGGGGCGCCCCTGGCAGGGGGCTGAGATGCTGCTGGCGCGCGGCAACCCTTCGAACCTGATCCGGGTCGTACCGGCGTAGGGACAGGAACACCGCGGCAAAAGCCGTCCTCCTCCTCGCAGATCTTCCCGGGTCTTCGTGCAACTGATGCAACGGAGATCCACGATGCCCGATTCCGCTCCACTCGCAGCCGCGAAGCTCGCGCCAAAGGTCGAGGAGCTTCGGGTCACCACCGGGTCGTTCCCGGCCTCGCGCAAGGTCCATGCGCCGGGCCAGCTGCATTCCGAGATCTCTGTCGCGATGCGCGAGATCGACCTGGAGGCCTCGGCTGGCGAGCCGCCGGTGCGCGTCTACGACACGTCGGGCCCCTATTCCAACCCGGCGGTCGAGACCGACATCAACCGCGGCCTGCCGGAATTGCGCAAGCCGTGGATCCTGGCGCGCGGCGATGTCGAGTTCTACGCAGGTCGGGAAGTCAAACCCGAGGACAACGGGTTGCGGCGCAACGAGGCGAGCGCCGTCTCATTGTTCGATCGGGCCCGGCGCCGGGTATTGCGCGCCAAGAACGGCGCGGCGGTGACCCAGCTCGCCTATGCCCGGCGGGGCGTCATTACCCAAGAGATGGAATATGTGGCAATCCGCGAGAATCTCGGCCGCGAGAAATTGCGGCGAGAAGGGGCGGTCGACGGCGAGTCGTTTGGTGCCGCGATCCCCGACTCTGTGACCCCCGAGTTCGTCCGCGACGAGATCGCGCGCGGCCGGGCGATCATCCCGAACAATGTCAACCATCCGGAAACCGAGCCGATGATCATCGGCCGGAACTTCCTGGTGAAGGTCAACGCCAATATCGGCAACTCGATCGTCACCTCCTCGGTCGCCGAGGAGGTCGAGAAGATGGTGTGGGCAACGCGCTGGGGTGCGGACACGGTCATGGATCTGTCCACCGGCCGCAACATCCATACGATCCGCGAATGGATCATCCGCAACTCGCCGGTACCGATCGGCACAGTGCCGATCTATCAGGCGCTGGAAAAAGTCGGCGGCAAGGCCGAGGAGTTGACCTGGGAGCTGTTCCGCGACACGTTGATCGAGCAGGCCGAACAGGGTGTCGACTACTTCACGATCCACGCCGGAGTGCGGCTCGCCTACATCCCGCTAACCGCCAACCGGGTCACCGGCATTGTCTCGCGCGGCGGGTCGATCATGGCCAAGTGGTGCCTCGCCCATCACCAGGAGAGTTTCCTCTACACGCACTTCCGCGAGATCAACGAGATCATGCGGACCTATGACGTGAGCTATTCCTTGGGTGACGGATTGCGGCCGGGATCGATCGCCGACGCCAACGACCGCGCTCAGTTCGCCGAGCTCGAAACCCTCGGCGAATTGACCAAGCTCGCCTGGGAAGACGGCGTCCAGGTCATGATCGAAGGCCCCGGCCACGTGCCGATGCACAAGATCAAGGTCAATATGGAAAAGCAGCTCGAGGAGTGCAGCGAGGCGCCGTTCTATACCTTAGGCCCGCTGACCACCGATGTGGCACCGGGCTACGACCACATCACCAGCGGCATCGGTGCCGCGATGATCGGCTGGTTCGGTACCGCCCTTCTTTGCTACGTCACACCGAAGGAGCATCTGGGGCTGCCGGACCGCGACGACGTCAAGACGGGTGTGATCACCTACAAGATCGCGGCACATGCGGCCGATCTCGCCAAGGGCCACCCGGCCGCGCGCGAGCGCGACGACGCCTTATCGCGGGCGCGCTTCGAGTTCCGCTGGCGCGACCAGTTCAACCTGTCGCTCGACCCCGAGACGGCGGAGAAGTTCCATGACCAGACCTTGCCCGCCGAGGGGGCCAAACTCGCGCATTTCTGCTCGATGTGCGGCCCGAAATTCTGCTCGATGCAGATCACCCAGGAAATCCGCGATTACGCGCGGGCGGGGATGGAGGAGAAGTCGAAGGCCTTCCTGGAGCGGGGTGCCGAGATCTACACCGACGAACACGGCCGGCCGCGCGCGGCGGCCGAATAGGTCGTCAATGCGAGCATAGCGACGCAATCTCGTCGGGATTGCTTCGTCGCCTACTGGCTCCTCGCAATGACCACGTTATCAGAACCCGCGCTCGACCCGCGGCGCGCGGCCCGCCGCTATCCGGACCGCCCGATCGTCGGGGTTTTGGCAGTGGTGATGCGCGGTGACCGCGTGCTCGTCGTGCGCCGCACGAACCCTCCACTGCCGGGCCGCTGGGGTTTCCCCGGCGGCGTGCTCGAATTGGGCGAGACAGTCGCCCAAGGGGCGATGCGCGAGCTCTTTGAAGAGACCGGCGTCAAGGCGGAGGAGGCCGGTCCCTTGACCGTCATCGATACCATCGACCGCGACAGTGAAGGCCGCGTCCGCTACCACTACACGCTTGTCGCGGTCGTCGGGCACTGGCGGTCCGGGGAAGGTGTTGCCGGCGACGACGCCGACGAAGTGGCCTGGCTGACCCGTGCCGAGATCGTCGAGCGGGGTTTGCCGACGGCCCCGGCCCTTTTACCGCTGCTCGACCTCGCTTTGCGGAGGGCGCGAGATTGAGAGGGTTTCTGTTCGGGGTCGTGGCAACAATCGTCGTTGCCGCGGTGTGCGGCTACGTCGCTCTACGCAGTGGTCTTGTCCCGGCCAACGCCGATGGCGAACCCGGGTGGCTGGAAATTTGGGCGGCGAACACGTCATTGGATGCAGCTCTTGATCACGAGGCGCCCAAGGGTCCCAATCCCGTGGCGATGACGGACGACAATCTGGTTGCCGGCGTCGAGCTTTATGGGCGGCACTGCGCGATCTGCCACGGCACCGCGCAAGGCAATGCGTCGGCCTCGCCGGTCGCAAAAGGCCTCTACCCGCAGCCGCCGCAACTGGCGACGGACGGAGTCGAGGACGACCCAGAAGGCTTCTCCTTTTGGAAAATCAAGCACGGCATCCGCTGGACGGGCATGCCCTCGTGGGGGAGCTCCTTGACCGATGAGCAGATCTGGACCCTCGCGCTGTTCCTGAATCATATGAACAAGCTTTCGCCCGCGGCGGAGCAAGTCTGGCAGAAGGTCAGGAATTGAGCCAACCATGCTCGTGGCTGCAACTTGCTCGCCCGCGCGGGAGAGAATCGAAGGGGGCATGAGATGAGTAGCTTCTTTGGCCCGCTGCGCCAGATGGGCTTTGTCATCCGCGACATCGACAAGGCGATGCGGCATTGGATCGAGGTCTGCGGTGTGGGACCCTGGTTCGTCGCCGAAAAATTGCCGCTCGACGGCTTCTGGTACAAAGAGCAGCTCTACGACATCCACATTACCGTAGCATTGGCCAATTCCGGCGATGTGCAGCTCGAACTGATCCAGCAGCGGGACACGACGCCGAGCATGTATCGCGAATTCCTCGCCGCCGGGCACGAGGGGCTGCAGCATTGGTCGAGCTGGCCGGAGAACTATCGCGAGCTGCTCGATCAGGCGGTCAAGAATGGCTGGACGATCGGCCAGCGGGGCGAAACCCCGCGCGGGCCCTTTGTCTATTTTCTGAGCGAGGGCCACCCCGGCACGGTGATCGAGATGGCCGAGCTGACGCCAACCCGCCGCCGCATCTTCGACGCAGTCCGAGCCGCAGCCGTCGATTGGGATGGCAGCGATCCGATCCGCCGCGACTGGCCGCGCGGGTGAGCCATCGACCGAGACTGCGCAGCCTTTTAATTGTCTTTTAATTTATTGCAATAGATGACGCGTCTCTGACGCGGCATGCAGGAAGATCGTTGCAGCATACCCAAAGAGCGTGGCGCGGGGAGATGATGCAGATCGACGATCAGATAGCCGTCGCGGATCAGCTGGTGCTCGACACCTGGGAAGCCCTCACCCTGCTCGGCGAGGCGCGTGAGCTTTGTGATGCTGACGATGTGGCGGAGCTCCTTTCCAAAGCCGAGGAGATTTTGATTTCCGTCGTCTCGGAATTGCCCGCGGCATTGCCCCGGTCGGCGGGCCGAACTATTCGCGCTAATGGCGGCACATCTTTCGACGAGGCATCTGCCGGGGGTGACCAAGCCCAGGCTCCCTTCGACTATCGATCCCGCGATCGCAGATGACGATCCTATAGCGAACCGCCGCGACACTGTGGCTGCCGCACGATCCGTCTTGACGACGACAGCCTGCAGACCGAGATGATTTTGATCGTCTCACGGATCGATGCAGGGTCGAGGGTGGTGCAATGCCCTATTGCCGTTGCGGCAGCGAATTCTCCGAAGCGCGCGCGAGGCTCGGCTTTGATTGCTGTCTCGAATGTGGCGGGAACAAAGCCGCCGCGGAGACTGCCTGCCGGGCCGGTATGATCGTCCCGATAAGCCACAAATCCGGCTATACCTATCTGGGTCCGGATCGGACGACGCAGCGCCAGCGCCTGCTCGAAGGCTCGGCGAAGACGCCGCCGATGGAAACCGGTGCCCAGCCGATCGGCCGTGCCGCGACACCCCGGGAGTGTCGTCGCCGGCGCTATGAGTTCGCCGGCTGGGAGTTCAAACCTGACAAGCGGGGGATTCGGCAAAAGCGCGCCATCCTTCGCGAGCGCCCCGATTGATGCTGGATGGCGTTGACCTGCTCTCCTGATCGCCGCCACACTGCCAGTCAAGAGGCGGCCGCGCGGGAGGAGATGGGTGATGGGGCTGAAATTCACCAGTCCCTGGTGGGTGGTGGTCGGCGCGGTTACGGGCTTGTTTGTCTGCAACGGCCCCGTCCTCGGTTTCACATTCGGCGTATTCCTCAAACCGATCATGGCCGATACCGGGTGGCAACGCAGCACCACCTCATTCGCATTGTCGTTTGGCGGGATCCTCTCCGCGGTCGCCGTGCCGGTTCTCGGGCGCATGATGGATCGCTGGAGCATTCGCCGCGTGGCACTGCCCGGTCTCGCTGTCTACACGCTGTTCCTAAGCCTGATGGGGCTCGCTCCGCCCGTGCTGTGGATCTTCGTTCTGATGTTCGCAGTCGCCGAGATGACGAGCGCGATCCACACGCCGCTCGGCTATGCCAAAGCGATCTCCGCCTGGTTCGATCGGCGTCGCGGGCTGGCGCTCGGCATCGCGATGTCGGGTGTCGGGCTCGGCGCCTTTGTCGTGCCGCAATTGGCTCAACAGCTGATCGAGCATGTCGGCTGGCGTGGCGCCTATGTCAGCCTCGGGCTGATGACGTTTGTCATCGCGTTCCCGGCGGTGGCAACCTGGATCCGCGAGCCGCGGCCCGGCGAAGGCGAACGAAGCGGCGGCGCGGCAATCGCGATGCTCCCCGGTCACACCGTACGCGAGGCCGCGAGCACGCCGCGCTTTTGGATGTTGGGAGCGGCGTTTTTCCTCGTAGCGGTCGCGATCAACGGCTCGGCCGCACACATCGTGCCGCTGTTGACCGACAATGGTCTCTCCCCCGCCGCAGCGACGGCAACCCTGGCGATCTTCGGCTTGGCGACAATGAGCGGGCGGTTGCTCGCCGGCTTTCTGGTCGATCGGATTTTCGCTCCGTACGTCGCGACGTTTTCTTCCTCGCGCCGATCGGCGGTTTCGCATTTCTCGCCAGCGCTGCGGGTATGCTGCCAACGGCGGGTGTGGTGTTGATGGGGATGGGGCTCGGCACCGAGATCGACCTGATCGCATTTCTCGTCACGCGCTATTTCGGACAGCGCTCCTTTGGCCAAATCTACGGCTATTTCTTTATGATTTTCGGCCTGGGATCGAGCTTCGGGCGGTTTCTCGCCGGGCTGATCTTCGACCTGGCAGGATCCTATAATCCGGCCCTGATCGGCGCCGCCCTGGCGCTGGTCGTCGCGGTCATTCTCGTCAACCGGCTCGGCTCCTACCTCTACCCGGTGCAGCGGGAAATCGCGCCGGATCTAGCGGCAGTACCGGCGGCGTCCTGAGGTGAAAGGGACAAGCAGCTCTCCCCTTATACGATACGACTCTTTCGTTCGCCCCAATACCGGTCGCGCAGCAGCCGCTTGTAGAGCTTGCCCGTAGGGAGTCGCGGCAATTCTTCCTCGAAGTCTACAGAGCGCGGGCATTTGATGTGGGCGAGGTGCTGCCGGCAGAAGGCGATCAGCTCTTCTGCAAAATCAGCGGACGGGCGGATGCCGGGCATCGGCTGCACCACCGCCTTGACCTCTTCGCCGAGGTCCGCGTTGGGTATGCCGAAGACTGCCGCGTCGGCGACCTCGGGATGGGTGATCAGCAGGTTTTCGCATTCCTGCGGATAGATATTCACGCCGCCGGAAATGATCATGAAAGTCCGCCGGTCGGTCAGATAGACGTACCCGTCTTCTTCGACATAGCCGACATCGCCGACCGTGCTCATCGTGCCATCAGGCGAGCGCGCCTCGGCAGTCTTGACCGGATCCTTGAAATATTCGAACTCGCTTGCCGTCTTGAACCACAAGGCGCCGGATGTGCCGATGGGCACTGGCTGCATCTCCTCGTCGAGCACATGCAGCTCGCCGAGCAACACCCGGCCGACCGTACCGCGATGGGCAAGCCACTCCGCACTGTCGCAGGCGACGAAGCAGTGGCCCTCGGTGGCGGCATAATATTCGTAAATGATCGGACCCCACCAGGCGATCATCTGCTCCTTGACCTGCACTGGACAGGGTGCTGCCGCGTGGATCGCGATCTCCTGCGACGAGACGTCATAGCGGTGGCGCACCTCGTCGGTCAGTTTGAGCATCCGCGAGAACATCGTCGGCACGAGCTGGCTGTGCGTCACACGGTAACGCTCGACCAGCGCCAAGAACTGCTCGGGATCGAAATGCTCCATGATAATCGCCGTACCGCCCATGCGGATCGTCAGGGCGACGCCTAGCAACGGCGCCGCGTGATAGAGCGGTGCCGGTGAGAGATAGGTCATGCCGTCGCGGAAGCGCCAAGCATCCATGATGAAGTTGGCGATCGGCAACTGCTGCTCCGGCGGGTTTTCCGGCAAGGGCCGCAAAATGCCTTTTGGGCTGCCCGTCGTACCGGAGGAATAAAGCATGGCTGTGCCGAGCGATTCATCTGCTATCGGCGTGTCCGGAAATTCGCCGACTGCTGCATCGAGATTGACCACCCTGGCGCCGTCGCCCGGGC